>NZ_CP150290.1:5575000-5860000 GCF_038051995.1 Paenibacillus sp. FSL H8-0537
AAGCGGCGTGTATTAATATATCACAGCTCGCAAAAATTAGTCAAGCCCTATTTCAAAAAAAGATACCCTCTGCTTGAAACAAGCGAGCTGGGTATCTTTTTCCGTTCTATTTTATACAGCGAGCGTCATGTATCGAAGCTCCAACGCCTCAGTATCTCCGCTAGCTGCCATCACCGCTACCTCGCGAATAAGCGAGCGTTTAACCAATCGTTGCAACAACAATGATAAATCGACATGAAGGGTCTTTATTCGCTCATGCTCCTGAAGCTCGCTGATGCTCCATGGCTCCTCTCGGCTCATCATGATATTAATGAGCAAGGAACAGCAGTCCTTCATTTTATTGATTACCGTAAACTCACAAGCAAGCATAACAAGTTGAACACGCTGCTCCAGCGTTTCAGGGCTAACGGTTAATTCTTCATAAAGCTTGTAAACCCCAGGATGAACCCTGCGCATTTGACGCCACACGGTTAGCTCTGGATGCTGCCCTTCTTCAATTAATACAATGTGCGCCCAGTGATGCAGAGCAGTTAATATATTACTGTATGCATCCAGTATATTGCGCTCTTCGTAATCATGCTTTGCCTGCAGGTAACTTCTCAGAAAGCCGGAGAACTCTACAAACCGCTTTTGCTCTCTCATGACGTCCGGAAATTGTATAATGCGCTCACGAATATCGCTTATACGGCTGTCGCGCTCCAACAGTATCTCCCCCCGAACTATCCATTGAATAATACTTTTGTTCTCCCCGCTTGCCATCCACTGCTCCAGATGACCTACACTCGCACTGCGGATCAGCACATGCTGGCCTTCAATACGGACATGCTCAATACTTTGAACAGCAGTCTGCTCGACAATTGCAAGCAGTAGCAAATCCAATCCTTCGGTCAACGGACTGTAAGCATAAGAGTTCTCGATTGCGATTAGACCAAGCAATTCTCGCTGTGATTGATGCGTTTGAATGAAATGTTCTTTTATATGTTTCACTTGGGCCTCCGTATAGCTAATCCAATATGATTAAGATATAATAATAATCTACGGTGTTTGTTATTTCGACAAACCGAGGACAGTTTCCTGCTTACATGGATGGAAAACCGTCTGATTTTAATAAGAATACCACGGAGAGGATGGACAAAGTGAATAAGTTTTTTTTCAAATCAGCGAAAATAAACGAATTTCGTCTGTGGGGGCTGATTTTCACACTCGTCGGCATGGGTGTTATGATTCTCGGTACAGCCGGAATCGTTCTTTGGGGACAAGCTGGTAAAATCGTTGCCGCGATTTTTATGGTTATCGGGATGATTTCATTGCTCGTTAGCGTTGCCGTTTATTTCTGGGCAGGCATGATGTCAACCAGTGCAACGATGCTAACCTGCCCCGAATGCAATCGTCCAACGAAAATGCTCGGAAAAACGGATCGCTGCATGTTCTGCAAAACGATTCTGACTCTCGATCCGGCGCAAGCCACACATGCTCCTTCCGAATAATACGCCGCTCTTAAAAATATGTTACATAAAGGTAAAAGGGCGATGCCGCCAAAAGGAGGCATCGCCCTTTTCGTCCAGATATAGCAGGTAAGCTTGAAGATCAAGCTTATAAATTTTCATATTAGAATGAAAGAAGGCCATCGCTGAACTCGCGATGGCCTTCTTTCTAATAAAATTGTAGCGTTATTATTGCAATTACGGCTTTTTATTCAACGCGCTATCAATCGTTTCCCAGATAGCGTTCGTTTGAAAAGTGCGCTGCCAGGTTGCTACTCCAGCTAACCCGTACTTTTTAACCAATGCAACTCTAGCTTTGATCGACAGCTCGTCCTCAATCCAGATGCGTTTGAGCGCATCCTCTTCCTTATACTCCACATAATGCTGCCCAGCATCTCCATCGAGTACAGGCTTCAGCTTATTTTGCGTAATAATTTCTTTCACTTTATCCATGCCAAGCGCTTTGGAGCTTACCTTGGTTTCGCCATTCTCTTCGGTCTCCGTCCAAATCCTGGTGTATAGCGGCATGCTCAATATAAGCTTGCTTGCAGGAACACCATCTTCGTCCAATATTCTCTTCAAGGATTGCTCCGTCCAAGGCAGCGAAGCGACCGACCCCGCAACTGGGCTTGTTGCCCAATGCTCGTCATAAGCCATAACCATCATGTAGTCTACAACTTTGCCAAGAGCTTTACGATCTAGAAAAACAGACCACATCTCGCTGTTGGACTTAGGCGTCACATCGATAGATACGACTAGTCCTGCTTCATGAAGCAGAGGCGTCAGCTCACGGACGAACTGGACCAGGTTTTCCTTATCTTTCGTATATACATTTTCAAAGTCTACATTAATGCCCTGCAAATGATACAGCTCTGCAAATGCAAGCAGCTGCTGGATCATATGAAAACGCGTATCTACTGTCGCCAGAGCCGCACTCGTCCGATCAGGCTCAAACCCGTTGCTGAAGAGCGCCCACACCTGCATCTTCTGCTCTTTAGCCCATTTTACATACGCTGGATCAGCCTTACCTTTAATTGTCCCATTCGCATCCTGAAGCTCAAACCAGGTTGGACTGACGACATTGACGCCTTGCATTTCCGGAATTGTCGTTGGATCTGGCTTGCGTTGATAAACAGCCTCCCAGGTCAGATTGATTTTGCTGCCTGTAACCTTCCAAGCAACAAAATCCGTTTCATTATCGCTAGGCGCAATCTGCTCCATGCCAGTGAGCGTGGTATCACCCTTAGCGATATAACCCGGATGGCCATCCGGTCCCTGAACGAGCAGCCAGCCACCATATTCTCCCCAAACTCTGAGCTTGCCCGCGAGTGGAACCTTCTCCACAATCGGCGCCCTAATAGTAGGTTCTGTCCGTATAGCCGATCCTTTCTCCCGATTGGCTTCCGCCAGTTGAATAGCCTCCCCAGACTGAAGCAGGGAAACAACTCCCGAATTTTCAACGTACTCTGTCTGTAGACCATAAAGCTCTTCAATCGGCGTAATTGGAATGTAAACCACATCATCCTGCACCTCAGCTGTAATCGTCAAGTCAAAGGGCTTGCGATTCGCAGTCGCCGTCAAGGAATTTGTCTGCAAACGCAGCACCTTATTCGCTGTTGTGAAAATAATTGATCCACTATCCGCTTCATAGCGTATAGGCTGGTCTGCCCCAAGCACCTGCTGAAGGACAGGAAGCGGCAGCTTCACTTCGTTATTTTCAATAATGGCACCTTGCTTCATTGCTTCGCCATGAACGACGATTGGATTTTTCATCCCATAATCGGGAACTATTTGTTTAAAATTAGGAATGTAGCGGTCATATACAAACCAACCACCACCTGCTGCCAAAATAACGATTAAAAAGAGAAATGTATTCCGAACCCCACTGCCCTTGCGGCGACGAGGAGTTCGGCGAAGCATAGTTTCCAAGCGTATCGCGCTCCTTTATAAAAGACGAAAGCGTGCATATCCGCGGTTGAACGCTTCCCTGCACGCCATCATTTTGTTAGGTTTAATTCTTGCTTAATGGTTAGCTATTGCTTCTTAGCCGCTGCACAAGTAGAGCAGGAACCGTAAATTTCCATTCGATGCCCTTGCACGATAAAACCGGTCTCCTGCGATGCCACACGCTCCACCTCAAGTAACGGCGGGTATTCAAAATCAACAATTTGGCCACAGTCATTGCATATGGCATGATAATGCTCCGATGTATCCGCATCAAAGCGGCTGGAATCATCTCCATATGTCAGTTCCTTAACAAGCCCCGCTTCTACAAATAACCGTAGGTTATTATATATGGTCGCCACGCTCATGCTTGGAAAATTAGGCGACAGTGATTTATAAATTTCATCGGCTGTCGGATGAGTCATCGATTCCATTAAAAAGCTTAAAATGGCATGACGCTGCGGGGTCATACGGACACCATTCATTTTTAATTGCTGCAATGCTGCATTGACGGCTCCCATTCCCCTCACGCCTTTCAATTAGTATTTAAAGCTATTGTACGTGTTTTCAAAATGATTTGTCAATGAATGCGGTTATTGGTCCGTGGCGCCATGCTGTATGGCAATACTGTTATTAGCATTAATTTGCAGACGGTATTGGCCGTCTCCAATCGTTCCCCTCACTGTCTTTTTACTGACTTCGAGCGGCAAATTCGTTGTAATTGCGCCAAAAGTGACCGACCCATACACCGTATAACTACCATATTGCGGGACAGTCAGTTTAATTTCCCCTACGGAGCTATCAACATCCCAGTCACCGCCGACTACCGAGCTCGCCAGCTCTATGCCGCCATTTAGGGTAGCAGCCTTTATGGTGCCGCTAGCTTCATTAATGTTGATTTTTCCATTTTTCGTATCGGCCTCTATATCTCCCGAAATGTTCGTCATTTTCAAAGCCCCATTAGTCGCTTCTGCAAATACATTCCCTGTAATAGATGCTGCGGTAACAGCCCCATTTAATAAGGTTATACTTGTATCGCCTATTATATGACGAAGAGTAATCGTTCCATTATTTGCTTTCGCCTGAACACTGCCCTGTATTCCTTCTGCTAAAATTTCGCCTGTATCGCTGGAGAGCTCCACACCACCGGGAGCATCAAGGTTTTTAACTTTTATCGGTCCATTATCAGTATGCACGAGTACAGAAAGCTGTCTCGACGGCTGTTCGTCCCGCTGCTGCCCCTCCACTTGTAGGGGAGACTGCTCAGGAGCTGGTGTTGATGTCGCGTTTGAAGCAGAGGCTTGTTCCACATTATGTGGAGAGTCCTCCACCTGAACATTCGGCAAACGAGGCACGGTTACGGTAATATTTATACGTGGTTTGCGCGTCCCGTTCTCCCCATAGCTGCTGCTTTGGGCCTGCAGGGTGATTTTTTCACCGCTTGATGACGCCTCGATCTTCGATTTTTCGGCCATTTTATCGGCCTCAGCTTCATCAGCGATATCAACCCATACCTCGGTATCTATGCTGATATAATCATTATTTCCGCTTTGAAGCGTCACTTTGCCATTCACATTATAAATCTGAATAGCTGTCGTCTTTTCTTCCATCGGAACAATGAGTACTTCTTTCTGATAATGGAAGCCTTTTTCCTCGCCATAATCCTGTGCGCCATTCAAATCGACATATTGATCAATCCAGCGAAAAGGCAGATCTGCATATTGTGTTACTAAAAAGCCAAAGCCAGCAATGACAACCGCTGCCATGCTTCCGATAAAATCAAGTCGCAATTGCTTTCGCGACCGCCGCTGCAATAGACTGTAAGCGACGAGCTCGCCTCCCAGACATATAAACAAGACAGGCCACCAATAACGCATCAGCGCAAAAACATTGCTGCTGTGTATTTCATCCCACAACAGCAGCCCTCCTGCAGCGGCAATAAATAGAGAAGCCGTAAAGCTTCCTAACCGAAACACCGCCGCCAGCCGCTGGCGCAAAACTAAACATACGGCGATCAGCCCTAGAACAGGGCCTACCGCATAATTTGCCGCTTCATCAAACCAAGTAAACAAAGAAGTCGGCTGCCGAAGCATGAGCAGCAGCATAAGCAAAATGCCCGCCACCATAATGAGTATGCCGTCCCTAAGCTTTAAACCGGGCTGCGTTTCCGTTCGCCGATCCAAGCTTTGCAGCGCATCATAGACGCTAATAAAATAAAATACAGGCAGCGCAAGCCCTAAATAAACAATAAGCAGCAAATGCTTCGCACCATCCGCATCCGCCAAACGAACAATAGTGCCGCCATCTAGCAAAATACCAGCGGCAAGCAGCAGCCCTCTTGTATATTCCCCTGTATATAAATGTCCCGCTCCCGGCCATAGAAAGGCTAGCAGCACCGTAAGCAATCGACTTTTCCTACGTCCCGTGTTCATCCCATGCTCCTGCAAAACATGTCCCCCGTATATGCAAGTTTATTGCTTATTATTGTACCATAGATGCCCCGCTCATAGGCTTTTGCTTGAAAATGCAAAAAAAGAGCCGTCCAGCTTGTGGACAGCTCTTCATTGATTATCATTAATCAACTTGCATGTTAATGAAGCTATATTAGGCTTGTTGAAGACGCTCAAGCAGCATTTTGTTAACCATTGCCGGATTCGCCTTGCCTTTCGTTTCTTTCATAATTTGGCCGACAAGGAAGCCGATCGCCTTCTCTTTGCCTGCGCGGAAATCCTCAACCGATTGCGGATTCGCTTCAATGATTTTATCGACGATGGCAATGATTGCCCCCTCGTCGCTAATTTGTACGAGGCCCTGCTCTTCAACGATTTGCTGCGGCAGCTTGCCGGATTCCAGCATTTCCTTAAAGACGGTTTTGGCGATTTTGCTGCTGATTGTGCCTTTCTCCAGCAAGCCAATCATTTCTCCAAGCCCTTGTCCGGTAATTTTCACATCGGACAGCTCCAGGCTGTTCGAGTTCAAATACCCGAGCAGGTCGCCCATAATCCAGTTGGATACAGCTTTCGCATCCTTCGTATAGGACAAGCTTGCTTCAAAGAAGTCTGCCATTTTCTTCGATGCCGTAATAACATCAGCATCATAGGAAGGCAAGCCGTAATCGCTAGTATAGCGGGCTTTACGTGCATCTGGAAGCTCAGGAATCGAAGCTTTGACACGTTCTTTCCACTCTTCATCGATATAGAGGCGAACCAAATCCGGGTCCGGGAAATAACGATAGTCATGGGATTCTTCTTTGCCGCGCATCGAAATCGTCTTGCCCTGCGCTTCATCCCAGCGGCGAGTTTCTTGAACAACCTTATTGCCACCGTCCAACACCTCGGCCTGACGCCATTGCTCATATTCAAGGCCACGCTGAACACCGCGGAAGGAGTTCATGTTTTTCAGCTCAGCGCGCGTGCCAAGCTTCTCTTGTCCATAAGGACGAAGGCTGATGTTCGCGTCGCAGCGCAAGCTGCCCTCTTCCATTTTCACATCCGATACTTCGCAGTAAAGCATAATCGCTTTCAGCTTCTCCAGATAGGCTTTCGCTTCCTCAGGCGTACGAATGTCCGGCTCGGAAACAATTTCAACGAGCGGCGTGCCGACACGGTTAAAGTCAACGAGTGAGGCATAACCTCCATCAACATGCGTCAGCTTGCCCGCATCCTCTTCCAAGTGCAGACGGGTAATGCCAATTCGTTTCGTAACGCCATTTACTTCAATATCTATCCAGCCGTTCTCGCCGATAGGCTGATCGAATTGCGAAATTTGATAAGCTTTAGGCGAATCGGGATAAAAATAGTTTTTACGGTCAAATTTGCTGACATCAGCAATTGTGCAATTGAGCGCCATCGCAGCCTTCATCGCGTATTCAACCGCCTGCTTGTTCAGCACCGGCAGCACGCCGGGATGACCAAGGCAGACCGGGCAGGTATGCGTATTAGGCGGAGCTCCGAAAGCGGTGGAGCAGCCGCAAAAAATCTTGCTGTTGGTGTGCAGCTCAACGTGCACCTCCAGCCCGACTACCGTTTCATATTGAGTCGCTTCAGACATCGTTAATCCTCCTTAGAATTTTGCTGGGCGAGGTTACTTTGGTGGCATAAAGCATGATGAAAAAGGAGCTGCGCTGCGTGAAAAGGTTGACTTTCGATCGCTGTTGCCCAAGCATTTTTTTTGAAAATATAGGAAAGGATATTATTTCCCAATCCTTTCTCTATATTTCTACGCGAAACGGTAGCTTAGCCGCCAGAGGACGGCGGCAGCCGTTTGCGCTTGATCAATCCCGCTCAGCGGTAAAATTCTTGGGCAAAGGCGAACACTTGCGCTTCTACAGTTCAACCTTTCCACTCCGCTTGCCTTTTCCATCTAGCTTCTATGGCAGCAAAAAGGTAAAAATCGCGTCGCAAGCTAGCTTTTATAGCAAGGTAAAACTTACATAAGACAACATAAATAAGAAAACCTATAAGGTACAACCTATCGGGCTAAGCCTGTACAATCAACCTACAGGCAGAACCCTCTGGTTAGCCCTGTAAGACTGAATATATTAGAGCTGCGGACGCAGCTTATGAAATTCGGTATTTTGCTCGAAGGCATGGGCCGTGCGCAGAACCGTCGACTCGTCGAAGGCTTTGCCGATAATTTGCAAGCCGATTGGCAAACCGTCCGCTTGGCCGCAAGGAATGCTGATTGCCGGAACGCCTGCAAGGCTGACCGGAATCGTACAAATATCGTTCAAATACATCGTTAGCGGGTCGCCAACTTGTTCGCCAAGCTTGAACGCTGCTGTCGGGGCAGTTGGCCCGATGACGACATCATATTTTTCAAATACTTGGTCAAAATCTTGTTTAATGAGCGTGCGCACTTTTTGTGCTTTCAAATAATACGCGTCATAGTAGCCGGAGCTAAGCGCATACGTTCCCAGCATAATACGGCGCTTAACTTCTGGACCGAAGCCCTCGCTGCGCGATTTGCGGTACAAATCAATCAGGTTCGCTGGATTGTCTGCACGGACGCCGTAACGAACGCCATCAAAACGGGCCAAGTTGGATGAAGCTTCAGAAGAAGCAAGCAAATAATAAGCAGCAATAGCATATTCGGTATGCGGCAGCGAAACCTCTTCCCATGTTGCGCCAAGGCTTTCATACACCTTCAGTGCATTCAAAACCGCTTCCTTAACCTTTGGATCGACGCCTTCTCCCAAATATTCCTTCGGTACCGCAATGCGCAAGCCTTTGACATCGCCTGTCAAGGCAGACGAATAGTCCGGAATGCTTACGTTCGCGGAAGTAGAGTCTTTCGCATCATAGCCAGCAATCGCTTGCAGCACAAATGCGGAATCCTCAACATTTTTCGTCAAAGGACCGATTTGGTCCAGCGATGAAGCGAAAGCAACAAGCCCAAAACGGGAAACAAGGCCATACGTTGGCTTAAGACCGACAATGCCGCAATATGCTGCTGGCTGACGGATCGAACCGCCTGTATCAGAGCCAAGCGAGAAATAAACTTGGCCCGCAGCAACAGAAGCTGCAGAAGCGCCGCTGGAACCGCCCGGCACATATTCTGTATTCCACGGATTGCGAGTCGGATAATAGCTGGAATTTTCATTCGAGCCGCCCATCGCAAACTCATCCATGTTCAGCTTGCCGATCGTGACGGATTGCGCCGATTTCAGCTTGCTGACAACCGTTCCATCATAAATTGGATTGTAGTTATCTAGAAACTGGCTGGCACATGTTGTGCGCAAGCCTTCGGTAACGATATTATCTTTAATTCCAGCCGGAAGACCAAACAGCAAGCCGCGTTCCACTCCTGCTTGAAGCTGCTTGTCCAGTTCGGCTGCATGCTGGCGAGCTCCCTCTTCATTAAGCGTAAGGAACGCTTGAATGGAAGCTTCTGTTGCTTTAATACGAGCAAAGGATTCATCAACCAGTTCGGTGACGGAAAGCTCCTTTTGGCTCAGCTTGTTATGTACATCCTGAAGACGCAAATCAAACAGTGACAAAACATGTTCCTCCCTTCAATATAAAAGCGCAGTAAGCCTTTAAAGCTATCGCGCTCGATCAAGCGGACTATTCCAATACAGCTGGCACTTTAATTTGGCCGTCTTCTTCATCAGGTGCGTTGAGCAGCACCTTCTCGATCGGCAGCGATTCCTGCGTTATATCCTCGCGTGTCACATTCGTAATCGGCAGCACATGGCTGGTCGGCTCGACGTTTTCTGTATCAAGCGAGTTCAGCTTTTCTGCATATTTTAAAATCGCATTAAGCTGCTCGGTGAATTTATCCTTCTCCTCGTCAGACAGCTCAAGGCGAGCCAAATTCGCAACATGCTCGACATCTTTAATCGTAATGCTCATGAATGTTCCTCCCCCTTCTTAAGCCTGCAATCATTCTTTCTATTATAGCCTAGAATCACATTTTGACAAAGTGCACAAACATGGGCTAGAACGCTTATGTTCTGCAATACCTATTAATAGCAGATGACCCTCCCGCACCTGGCGGAAGGGTCATCTCGCAGAAGCTTATTAAATCCACGCTTTCAAATTAACCTGCCTTATAAAATCCTTCTGGCTTTGGCCTTCAGCAGCTGCTGGCTCCGCTTCTGGAGCAGACTCTTCGCCTCTCATTATACGCTTAAACAGCTCTTCATTATGAGTTGCCAGCGCGAAGTCGATCAGCGATTCGCGTTCGATGCGGTCAACCTCTTCTTGAAGCAACACATCTTCCAGCTCCACATCTTCATCGGGCAGCAAAAAATTGCGATTGGCGGCCGGAACGCGCACCACGTAATCAAATACATTGTCAGCATTGCGATCGTAAGCAATTATATAACCATATTCCCCTACGGGAAGATTTTGCTCAAAATGATCAGATATAATAATTACCTTAGTTCCCAAACTAAGCATCGTCTTCACTCCTATCTATCGGACGCTAACCTATAACTATTATCCTACTAAAAAATAGTAGCGGTGTCCAATAGGGATTGAAACTATCGCGGGTCGGAAGCCGAGAGCGACGCTTTTGCTAGCTTCGTCCCTCCCTGCTATACCAGTTCCAAACCCGCTCCATATCCCGATATTCCAGTAGCGACACACTATAATCATTGACCGTACCCATTGTTTGCACGCTCAGTGATACAAGATTTTCCCTCTGCTGGGCCCGGCTGCGTTTTAGAGTCATTGCCAAAATTTGTTGTCTGCGCAGCAAATACGTGACCTTGGAAAAATGCCGGCGCCGCAAAATGAGTTGACCATCCTTAAGGGTTAAGCCCGCCGTTTGATGACATGCCCTTCTCCAGAGCGCAACAAGCGGAAGCAATAGCAGCGACCATAGTCCATTAAGAGGCCAGATGACGATTAACGTTGCACAGATCACAAGCGTGAGAAGAAGCCAGATTCTCATATAATAGAACAAAGCCCGCTTCGGTGCCTTAGCCTCGATAGCTGACCACTTCATTTGCGGCACAAAAAGCCCAATCATCTTCTCCATCTCTGTTATGGGCAAAAAGGGATGCAGCATGAGCTGCTCATTTTTGTCGGAAGAAACGACTTGCAGCTTAATTTGAGCGTAGCCTATCCATTGGCGAAGAAGCCCTTCTTCAACGATCACGGACTGCACCCTATCGGGGTCAAACGAATATGCTTTTTTGTTCAACAGTCCATAGGAAACCGATATGCGCTTACCCTCCCGCTTAACAGTAAACCCACTGTACTTGATAATATACAAAATTAGCGATAGTGCCCAACCTGCGGCCAATGCAATAATAGCAGCAATTACAATGACGATGATGAAGTAGCCGGGTACGAGGCTTTGCGATTCCGTATACAATTGCTCAAAAAACCGGATTGGAGTAAACTTCTCCAAAAAATCATTAGCAAATGAATAAATACCAGCGATAAAAGCAATCGCCAGCCCTAAATTGAGCGATGTTGCAGCCGCCATCAACAATTGTCCGCTTGTTAAGCGGAAATAAGCGCTATCTCTTGATTCTGTTGAAGGGAGGCCCGAACTTTTTTGAAAAAGAGCATCGATATGCCGTTCGGATACGGAGGCAGCATCACCGCGCAGCTCTCCATCAGAGCCGAATGTGTCGGCTTTCTCGGACTCCTCCTGCGAATTTCGCGTTATTCCCTCTTCCATAACATGATTGTGACGAGACAGCAGCTGCTGGCGAAGCTGCTCCGCTTCGCCAGCGGCGAGCGCAGGCAAAATGCCATCTGCGGTTTTTCCGCCGCCCGGGGTTTCAATCTTCAACTCCGCAACGCCAAGTATTCGCTGCAAAAAGGGCTGATCTACATTCACCGAATGGATGCGTCCATAATAAATCGTCTTCTCATCCTTGAATAAAACGCCTTTGCGCAAAATGATCCGGTCTTCCTCTACCGTATAGGTGAATGCTCTCCATTCCAGCCACCCGAATAACAAGGATAGCAGCACCAGGGCGGTTGCTCCCGCATACCAGTACCATTCCAGTCCGAGCAATCCCGATTTCCTAAGCATTGTAATGATTATGAGCGGCAGTAGTCCTTTAATAAACTGAAACAGCGTAAAAACAACATATACTTTATGCAGTCTTCGCAGATTACTCATGCTGATCATCCACTTTCGCCAGCTGCCCGATTTTCCGCTTCAGCTCCTCGGCTTTTTCCAGCTTGAGCCCTTTAATGCGATGGGTCGTGGCTGCCGTTACAACCGCTACGCTAGCCAGCTTGAACTTCCGCATGAGCGGTCCGCTCTCCAGTTCGACATGCTGGACACGCACCATCGGAACGAGTACATTTTTAATAATAATCAGTCCATATTGCAGCTCAAGCTCTTCCTCAAACAGTTCATATTGAAAGTGACGGTAGCGGAGGCTAGGAACTACCCAAATATCTAATACACTATAAGCCGTAACGACAGCGAGCCCGATCCACAGCGGGATAAGCGTCCACCCTTTCGATATCGCCAAAGCCGCATAACCGCATACGAGCAAATAGCCAATAGCCGCTGCAATAGCTGCTCCCATTCGGCTAACCTTAACGTAATCTCTATCGACTCTTTGTGTTAAAGCACGATTCATCTCTCATCCCCCTATGGCAGCACAATAAGCTGCTCTTTCGTGCATGTAAGCTGGCGGGGCGTGCCGTCAGTTATTACATAGCTGTTCTCCACTCCGACAACACCCTGCCCCGGAAAAGTAAATTTCGGCTCGACCGCAAGCACCATTCCAGCAGCAAGCGGCAGGTCGAAGCCGCGAGCCAGCACAGGCCACTCGTCTATTTCAAGGCCAATACCATGTCCGAGAAACTTGGCCTGATCATGGCCAAAGCCCATATAATGCGCAGACAACTCTGCAGCAGCCGCTTGATCAAGAGAAGCGATATACAGCTCAGAGCATGGCGTCCCGGAAATCATCCCTTTTTCTGCTGCGCGCATCATCTCCTCCGACGTTCGGTAAGCATGAGCAAGCTGCTCTGAAAGCTCGCCAATAACCGCAGTACGCGTCTGATCGATAATGTAGCCGTCAATACAGCAGCCCACATCAATGAGTATAGGCTCATTTCGTCCAATGACTCTGCGGCTGACGCTTTGCGGTGAAGTAGCCCCTAAGCCAAGGCCCCCTGCCGGACCATCAAAATAAGTTGGCACCGCAGCAGCGGCTCCTGACGTGACCATCCCTGTCGCTACTTCCTGATTGTAGCCTCGCATACGCATCAAGCCGATATGCCCGCGAAGCCGCAGCTCATATTCTACTCGCGCTATCCAGGCTAGTTCGTTAATGCCCTCCTTCAATACATTCAAAGCTTCACCTAGCGCCTCGTCTACAGCCTGTGCTGCAGTTTCAATTCGCTTGATTTCCCAAGGTGACTTTATCATACGCTGCCCTCTAATAAGGGCTGAACCGTCCACCAGCTCGCCTGCCCCTGCCGCTAGCAGCAGCTGGTTAAGCTTAAAATAGGTTTGTGCAGGAAGCACATCAAGATCCGCAGCCACAGTAACAGTACTTCCTGACTTAAACAGCTGTGGAAAACGCTCTGCGAGCGTCTGACCGAATTGGCGGAATGAGCCTAATGGCTCTACAGCAATTAGCGTTTCCAGTCTTGCACGCTCAAGGCTGCGTTTGACAAAAAATACGGGCATGCCTTCGGCTGGAACAAAAGCATAGCCATTTTGCATCGAGCCTGTGTAGTAATATAAATCTATATTTTGCGTAAGCAGCATGCCGTCAATGGCCTTCTTCCCCAGCTCCAGCTGAAGCTTGCTTATGCGCTCATGAACCAAGTCATCCGGTATGTCTCTAGTTATCGTTGTCTTATCCATCGCTTTGCTCAACTCCCAAAATCATTTATCCCTCCCCTTCATTAGAACAATTTTACAAAAGGCAGTCAACTGCAAGGCAGCTGCCGCAAGCATTTTTATGATCAACATCTCCCTCTATTAAAGGATTAAAAATTAAAAGTCAGCTCGGATACGCCTTTAATCGTCCATTCAATTGGCTTAAGCACTGTGAATACCCTCGGGTTCACAACCTTTATAATCATCACAACTCCCGGGCGGTACAGCGTAGCCTCATAACTGAACTCTGCATTTACATATTGATAAGGAAAAGTATGCTCACCGTTAATGACCTCGAAGACCATAACTTTAACCGGCTCATGCAGGAAGGAGCTGCCGAGCGGTTTCCCTGCCGAATCAAGCTGCAGGTTGCCTTGCAAATAGCGGCTTGCTGCCGCTTCAGCCGTTATCGGATCAATGCGGATGACACCGTCTCCCAAAGCTGCTTTATCGACCTGCTGTGCGGCCGCATGAACGGCACGGTTTAGTGCATGCTTGCCCTGAAAAAGCGTCTTCATCGCAATCTCCTCATCCGTCTGCATAACGTGAAGCATGAGCCACATTGTCATCATCAGCACAATTATTGTCAGCTTATACATAGCATAACTCCCTGTCGCCTGTTCAAGGTACATATTCGCTCATTTTGATGCCTGTAGCGCGAAGCCTGCCATTTTCATCAGGTGGCTTCACTCCGATTAAGCGATCCAATTGAAACAGCCCCTCATAGGGATAGCTAAGCAGAACAATCAATCCTGTCCCGCGCAGCAACGGCATAGTAGAATTGGTTGCCTGCTCGCCATTATCGGATGCCACCTCAAAAATCAGCCCTTCCGGCTTCATTCCAAACTTCGCCAGTCGCTGCCGCGATTGCTCGACCATCTCCGGACTGATGTAGCCATGCTTGCCGCTCGCCCCGATTTCCAGTAAATAATCGACCTCCTGCTGCAGTACAGCCTGCCTAACAATGAGCACATGTTTATAAATAGGCGAGAACATCAGCCAGCATAAAATCGTAGCAAACAGCACAAATACTAAAATGCTCTTCACGGGCTCATAGTCCTTATATAGCTGCTTGTGGCATCACCTGAGCGTTCGAGCTGTTTGTTCATTCCCTGATCCCCTTCTGCAATACCAGAGTAAATCATAACCATCGTTACAAGCAGCAATATGGCTGCCAGCAGGCTTCGCATCGTCTTCCCCTCCATTCCTACCGCTATAAACGGCTTGCAACTTACTGCAGCAGCTTGCTGATTTTTTCATTGGCAGCGTCTCCTTGCGACTGGATTTGGCTGCTTGTGCCCGTTGTATCTTTAGCAATAATGCCGTTGAAAAGCAAAATAACAACAACTAACAGCATGACGGTCATTAATATATTGCGCATTATGAATTCACCTCCTTGTTATGTGGCGGCTGCCAAGTCTTCAGCCCAATGATGCGAACAGCTTCTGTCCCTCCATCACCCATGGATAAATGAATACTTGAAACGTATACAAAATAGGAACGCCAGCGAGCATAAAGAGCAAATACGATGTAGTCTCCTTGCGGCTGTCCTTGGCAAGCTCCAGCTTCTCCTTATACTCCTGAATACGGTCGCGCAAAAGCATATAATATTCCTCGCTGTCATCTATGCGAAGGGAATCAATGGTCTCTACAAAGCTCATGCCGTCATCCGTTCCCATTCTAAGCTTGAATTGACGTAATGCCTGTTCGGCATCGTGATACCATTCCGCCAGCAATCGCTCCAAATCGCCGCGAAGCGTACTCGTATACGGAATGCAGCGCGATAGCTTCGTATGAATATGCAGCGACGAATCGGCCAAATAAAGCAATTGATTGCTTATTACATAAATCTCCTTCGTCATGCGTTCAGTTCGAAGCTTACGCAGCAAACGCAGCCAAGGCAAATCCCACACCAGCATAATCCAGCAAAAAACGAGCCCCGCGGTTAAATAGGCTATTGTGCTGCCTTGACCCAGACCCACACTGACAGGAACACCTATGGAAATGCCTATCAACAATACGATGAGCAGCAATTTGCGTGCAGCTGCGTACCAACTGGCATCTGCCTCCACCCCGCATCCGGCGAGCAGCATTTCACGGTCAACGTATGACTGCTGTTCCCTTGAGAGCCTAAGCTTGCTGAGCCAGCTATCTGATATTTTTCTCGAACGCCAGTTGATTCCAGTGAGATGCAGCCATCGCGGCTTCCTTTGCGGCAGCAGCCTAAGTATAGCGGCCACTGCAATAAATCCGAATATAAACTGGGCCGCAATTGCTCCAGTACGCACGCCGCCTTCCACCCAATGATGCATCGCAGCCTTGCCTCCTTTTCAGCTTGCAAATACGCAGTTCACAGCCGCTTACATTTTTTTTCGAGATAACCATAGTCCCATTAGGAAGGAGGCAAAAATGAGCAGCAGCGCATTTAAAAGCATATCTCTGCCCTTTGGGTCGAGAACGTAATAGTAGTAGGCATTCTGCTCGTTATAATGCAAATTGATGCCAATAAATAAAGCCAGAAACAATAACGGCGTAAAATTGGCAATTCGGATTTCCAACAGCCGGTTCCGTTCCTGCTCATTCGCGCGGCGCGCCTTACGCATGTCCGCCAGCAAATTCTTGAGGCCATCTGCCATCGGCACGCCTTCAGCAAGCGCAACCCGCAAAATATTAGCGAAGTAATCCGCCCACGTATGCCCAAGCGATGCAGCAAAAATCCGCAAACTCGCTTCATCATCACCACGGACAGACAAATTGCGATATAATTGCTCAAAAACGGCTTTCATCGGGCCAAGCAGCCGTCTTTCGTCAACCGTTCGCTGCAGCGCTGCCCTCACTTGTATCCCTCCGGATACTAGATAACACTGGTAAAACAGCTCAATGGCGGGCAAAAATTCGACCTGTGTCTGCATTTGACGCTGGACGAGCAGCGCGCGCAGCACCGTATACGGTATAAAGCCCAGTACAAACCCGAATAGCAAGGTGCCTTTTACCGTCTGAAAAAACAATCCGCCAGCCGCCAGCCCAATCAGCAGCAGCAGTCCCGACAAGCATAAAAATGCCAATGGCTGCAGCTTAATCTGGAGTGCCTCCAATAAATCAGCAAGCGGGCGATAAAGCTTGTCCAGCCGCTGCAGCCGCTGCTCTAGAAGGTGGCGGAACCGCCCTCGCTCCCGATAGGCCAGTCTCGCTAACCGCTCATGCCTTTCCATCCACATGACAAGCAGCGCAGCAAGCATAATAAACAAAAATAAAAACAGCAGCGCACCGGCTCCAAAAACGTACAGCCTAGTCAAAAAACAAACCTCCCCTCGCCAGCTTCCTCATCGCTCGCTGCGAAGGCCGCTGCGGATATTGCCACTGCTCCAGCGCTTCATCATAAACCGCCCAATCGCGTACCTTTACCTCGTTGTCAGCCCAGCCTATTTCAGCAAGACGCGATACGATACGCCGGCCCTTGATGCTCTGCATTTCAATTCCAATCTCTACTACATACTCAGCAATTCGTTTTGTCAGCCGTTCTGGGTTCATGCCTCGCCCATCTTGCATGCACATATCGGTGATCGCCTCTGGCACATCCTCAAGCGTACTTGCATGCACGGTTGTCATACTGCCGGAATGCCCTCTCGTGCAGGCTCTCACATAAATGTTCGCATCGCTGTCCCTGATCTCCGCATGCACGATGCGCTGCGGAGATTGCCTGAGCGCCAATTTGAATGCCCGGCTGGCGCGGTGCTGCGGATCGTCCTCGTCGGTTTCGTATTCAACGATATTTTTTGTTGGAAAATCTCTTCCGAGCATCATTTCGAAGCGCCCTTCAATAGTAATGATTCTCTCCTCATCCGGCAGGCTGGCAATTAGCGCCTTCATGAGGTGGGTCTTGCCGGAATTCGTCGGTCCAATAATAATGAGGTTGAATCTTGCATGAAGCACAGCTTGCAGCATTGAAAGCATCGCACCACTTATCGTTTCGTATTCCGGCTCGCAAAGTACAGGCAGACCGAAGCTTTTTACAGTAAAAAAGCGAATCGTCAGCGTTGGCTTCGAGGTGAAGCCGAATCCTGTCATCGTGACGCGCGAGCCGTCGCTAAGCATTACTTCCGCCCAGCGCTTGCGCGGGGTGAACCGATCGTTGTTATACAGCACCAAATTACTCTGGATGCGTTCAACATCGCGAACACTTGCAAATTGATGCTGAGACATAACAGCCTCGCCACTGCGGACCTCATAAATTTGTGTGCCTACGACCTGCACTTCCTCCAGCCCATCCTTATGCTGCAAAACCAGCTCCAGTACATTCAGCCCAATAACCTCAGCGAATAGGGCCTCAGCAAGTGTTTGGTAGGGATGATGATAACCATCTTGATTATGAATGCGCAGTCGCCGCAGCCGATCATTAATGACCGCATAGATCTGTTCCCGTTCTGGCATAAAGCCAAGCACAGCCCGGTTCAGTGTCTCATTGTACTGTCTGCGCTCCTCATCGTTCAGTCCGCGCGGCGCAGCCAGAAAAGCTTTCATCTCGTCAGCGAGTCTGTCAAAATCCGCTTCATGTGACGCAGCAGGCAGCTCCGGTTCTCCGGCTTGCCCCTCCTTGCTTCCAGTCACCCCCACTCTCAACTGAGCTGAATAATCGAAAGGAGAGAATCGGCTATCCCCCGCCCTCAAGAGCGGGCCTCATTACGATGCGAGAGCAGCTTGCGGTACCAAGGCTGCAGCTTAAAAGCAGGTGCCACCGTTCGAATGCCATATCGCTCCATTAGCTGCTGCGATGGTTTTTTCATTGCCGCTCTGCCCACTTGATCTTCCCCCAGCCATTGGCCAAGCTTGCCGCTGTCCAAATGTATAAACGTATCCTTCGTCATTTGCATTTCACCCAGCTTCACCGTACCCATTTCCTTGCAAATATCTTTCATTCGATACCCTCCTCTGCCCCATGGGGGCTGTATAATAACGGTATTGTATTGGTCAGCTGTTAAGCCGAATAACGGGGAAATTTGTGTTATCCATCGTCTCCCATCCTCCTGGAAATGGGAAAGCGCAGCCGTCGTAACCACAACTCGCGTGCTCGCCAGCCGCAATGCACAAACGGTAGCTGCATTATCCCAATAAGCGCTGACATCCATAAAAAGCACCTCAAAGGTTTGCTCTGCAATATGGATTAAATGCTCCGCCTCATCGGGTGTGAAAAATTCGGCCTGATCACGCACGACATTGCCGAACAGCACTCGCAAATTCCCTCTTCCTTCGACCTTATGCATAGCACTCTTCAATCTTTCTGGTGTCAGTGAGCCGGATTGCAGCTCGGGCCGCAGCTTGTCGAGTGTGCTTTGCGGCTCCTGGATGCCAAGGTAGCGATGGAGCTTCGCGCTCTTAAGATGCAGACATAAATACCCGACACGAAGGCCGCTGGCTTCGGCCATTCGGTACGCCGCGGCAAAAGCAGCTGTCGTAGTCCCAATATTAGGCGTCGTTCCAACAAAGGCAATGAGGGGTATTCGCTGCTCCATCAAGGCTGTTCCTCCTTAGTCTCATCCACAACATTGAGCGATTCCGGGCTGAAAGCTATGACAAGCTTATAGCTTCCATCCTTGCAATAACCATCGATTTCGAGCCACTGCCTCTCGGTCAGATTGAGGTTGATATAATCGATCATGCCATTGGCCTCACGTCGCGAGGCGTACATCTTTTCCTTATCCCCATCCGCTAAGGAGAGCAGATTCGGATCTTCCATATTATCGATTTCAACATTTCCTGAAGATTTGACTGACGCTACTGTAACAGCCAGATCAAACAAGCGGCCGGAGTCTTCTCCTTCACCGGATAAATAAAGCACGACCTTATCCCCGGCACGAATGCCGTTAGAAATGGAACGTACATAATCCCGCGGAATTTGAAAGGTCGATTCGCTACTGCCCGGCAGCAGGTGAAAACGATCGATTTTCCAACCGAGAATCGGTTCCTGCGTGCCCAGCGGCACAATCGTCTCCACTCCAACAGCAGTCGCAACGTCCAGCAGCATTCCATTGTCATAAGCCGCTTTCGGCACATACCGATAGGCGAGATCCCCTGCCATTATAGTCACCCCAGCAGCAATAAAGCGCTTGGGTACGACGACGGCAACCATCTCTTGACGCTGCAATTGCAGCTGCTGAATCTGAAACAGGCCGTACACAAGCGCACCCGAGAAGAGCGCAGCCAGCACACTTATCCAAATATTCCTTTTTCTATTCATCCCTTCTCCCTTCCGAGCCATTAGCAGACAACAAAAAAAGAACGCAGCAGCAGCCTGTAAAAGGCTTAACTACTAGCGTTCTTCGCTAAGTATTGCTCATATACAATTGGATTGTTCCTTGATTAACCACATAATAGCAAAGGAAACATTTCTTGTCCATCTATTTTTAAAAAATAAATTTTCACACGCCGCTTATGCACAAATGCGCTCTCCTACAGCATCAACGATGCTATAAAAAAGCGCATTTATACAGGATTTAGCCCGTTAAGAAGAAAGGCCTGACGGCGTCCTTTCTATAGACGCCATCGTTTAAAAATCAATCAGGCCCACACTAATCAGCAGCGCGTCATCAACTTTACGCATCGTTTCATCGTCCAAATGCGTAATTTTGTCGGTTAGCCGCTGTTTGTCGATCGTTCGAATCTGCTCAAGCAGAACGACGGAATCCCGGTCAAAGCCATGTGCAGCCGCGTTCATTTCTACATGTGTAGGGAGCTTCGCCTTCTGAATCTGCGCGGTAATGGCCGCCACAATGACGGTCGGACTAAACCGGTTGCCGATATCATTCTGAATGACAAGAACAGGCCGCACTCCTCCCTGCTCCGATCCGACGACAGGTGACAGATCAGCAAAGAACACGTCTCCACGTTTTACGATCAAGCTCTACACCCCGCTTACAAGACGGCCGAGCGTGTGATCAGCCTCTACCTCCGCTTGAAAAGCTTCCGAGGCCATGTTCAAGTTGATTTTAGCCATCTCCAGATACCCACGCTGCATGGACTCGCGGATTTGCCGTTTCTTTCTTTCCACAAGGTACAGCTTCATAGCCTGCCTAATAAATTCACTGCGGTTAGAGTTCTCCTTAGCTACGATACCGTCAACCTCCTCCAGTAAATGATCCGGCAAGCTAATCATGATCCTCTTGGTGTTCTGCACATTGGCCACCGAACAAGCACCTCCAAAACTTCTCCACAACCTTTAATACACATTATTGCAATAATAAGGCCCCTCTATACTTCAACATATCTATGTCAGCGATATATCAAATATGCTGTACGAACATGACGTACTTTAGCGTCTTTAAACCCGACCTAGCATTAATTCGAGACAAATGGTGAAATCCCTCTTTTTTTGCGTAAAAATGGCATTTGAAATTTTTCCCGCATGCTTATGCTGTCAAATTAAAGGATTTACGACGGATAGCGCCTTTCCGTCCTTCATATAGACACGCGGTACACGAGCGGCCAGCATGCAGGTAACCTCATAATTAATCGTATCGAGCTGCTTCGCAACCTCTTCTACAGAAATCCGCGCATTGCCCTGCTCGCCAATGAGCACAACCTCTTCGCCTTGCTCTACGGCTTCTCCAGCTTCCGTCGCCGCTGCATCAAGCGCAATCATGCACTGATCCATGCAAATCGTACCGCGGACAGGAACCTTCACGCCACGGACGAGCGCTTGTGCTTTGCCTGTGAGCATCCGGCTAAAGCCGTCGGCATAGCCAATCGGGAGCGTGCCAATCCGCTCCTCGCCCTCCGTCACATAACGTGCGCCATAGCTGATACCCCAGCCTGAAGGTGCATTTTTCACCATAACGATCTCCGTCTTAAGCGATAATACGGGCTCCAACTGCAGCTCATCATGGCGCACCTCATCCGACGGGTAAAGGCCATACATACTGATGCCAAGCCGCAGCATATTGCCCGCAAGCTCCGGCGTATCCATGCCTGCAGCGCTATTCGCCGCATGGATAATCGGAATGGGCAGCTCCTGCTGCAGCACATAACGAACAATTTCCTGAAAGCGCTCATGCTGCAAAATCGTATAGCTTTTGTCATGCTCATCCGCACGAGAGTAGTGGGTAAATAAGCCTTCGACTTCAAGCTGGGGAACGGAAAGCGCCTTTTCGATAAAAGGGATAGCCGCATCCGCTCCAATGAGCCCAAGCCGTCCCATGCCGGAATCCACTTTAATATGAACCTTTAGCTTATGGTTAAAATGATCCTCATCCGGAGCTGGCAGCTTGGACGCTGCCTCCAAAACATCCTCACGAAACAAGGCTATCGTTATGTCATGCTTTCTTGCAAGCCACAGCGCATCCGCCGCAACATAGCCGAGTACCAATATAGGGATGGAAATGCCTGCCCGTCTCAGCTCCAATGCCTCATCTAGAAAAGCGACCCCTAAATAATCGACTCCGCTGTTTGCAGCTTCCCGTGCAATTTCCACCGCTCCATGGCCATAAGCATTGGCTTTCACAGAAGCCATCAGGCGTACGCCCTCGCCCATATGCGCTCGAAACACGCTTAAATTGCGGCGCAGCGCATCCAAAGAAATTTCTACCCGTGTTGGGCGATAATACCCCTCCAAGTCGTTCACCTTCTCCTTATCCGGCAGCCCCATACATTAGGGCCAGTAAACATCAATAGTAATAATGTTATACGTTGCCGTCAGGACTGTCAATGAAATGACCGCCGGATTTGATTAGCACGTCTTGGAAATTCAGGGAGATTCCTATTTATCGACACCAGATTGCACGGATTGGGCAATTTTGATCATTTCGGTTTCTGGCAGCGCGGCGCTTGTCAGCCTGAATTGATCACCTTCATAAGTCCAGCTGAGCGTTTGCTGCTCGGCTCCTGAGGTCAGCTCTCCCCACGTAAAGCCAAGATCCACCAAGGTGCCCGGTACGAGCGAAGCTGCTTGATCATGCGGCTGAGTCTGAATGAGCGAGAAGTCGTAAACGCCTGTATAGCGAGTCAGCTGCCCAGGATTCCCAGCGAACTCCACATCACTGCTGTCTTTCCAAACGACGCCATCCGGCAAATAAGTCGGAGCCATCGTCAGGAACACGCCATCATCCGGCAGCGCACTTGTCTCATTAGCTTCCTCACCCGCATTCGAGCTGCCATCTGTATTTTGATCTGTACTCGCATTTTGATCGCTGCCAGTGTTTTGCTCCGAATTGGCTTCTGTATTTGCATTGCCGGAAATGCCTGTGCTGCTGTCCACATCGTTCTGCCCGCCTGCGTTATTGTCTGAACCAGCAGCTTGATTATTGTTTGTGCCATTGTTATTAGCATTATCCTCAGGCATAGCCGAAGTCGCTTGGTCGCCTGTGCCGCTGCTCGATGGGGTCGACTTCATGTTGGCTTCTGTCTCGAATACACTTTTATCGAATTTGGAACCAAATTCAAAGGTATTGAACTCCACCTCGACCATAAGCGCAGCATTGGCGTCGCTGACCTCGACATGGACTGGCTTGTAGCTCGACTTGTCTAGCCAAATCTTTTGCCGTGCCAATGAACCATTATTGTAATTCGCCATGACATCGAAGACGTAGGCACTTTCTTCAGAAGCAAATTGGCGCGAGTTATCAAGCAGAATGCTCTGCACCAGCGTCTGGTACAAATAAACCTGGCCTTGATTTTGCGGCCAATCGCTTTGGAAACGGAACACTTTATTGAGGCGTGGCGTCAGGACGAAAACGCCATCGTCATTGCGCAGTACAATTTGGGTAATGTCTTTTTCTTCATTAGTTAGCTTAATGCGATAATATTGCGGCTTCTGATAAGATACTTCAACCTTGTAGGTAAGCGGCTGTTGTCCCGTATGCAGTGTCATTGTCCCGCTTCCTTGATAACTCTCAAGCCCATTTACTACCTTGTCCAGATCCTTCACCACGGACTCGGCATCCTTCGTCCCGCAGGCAGCCAATACGAGTGAAAAACATAATATCATTGCCGCGGCCCATGTCATGCGACGCATTAAAATCATCCCCTCTTCACAATGTTTTGCCATCTGATTCATGTGTATGAGATAACTTGGACATTTATGCGGACTAGTTTGACAAGCTGGCTGTGAAAACGAATCAAAGCTTCCCCGCCATTTGTCGCGTTGATGCCCGTCTAAAGGCTAGTATGCTGAACGGACTGTGGTCCGTTACGTAATCTCGCGGAGCGCCTTACAATAAGGACATAGACGAACACGGGAAAGGATGAACGATATGAAAAAATTATTTCGCTCAACTACGGACAGTAAGCTGACTGGTCTGTGCGGAGGTTTAGGACAATGGCTTGGCATTGATCCTACTATTATAAGATTGCTTGTTGTTGTTGCATCGCTTTTCAGCTTAGGTGCTGTCATACTTGCTTATTTCATTGCAGTTTTGATTGTTCCAAAAGCTCCGCAAGGCGATTTCAGATTTGCTGATCACTACTAAAATTAATTTTGAGGAGAGATGATAGAATGGGAATTTTACAGCGTGTATTTAGTATGACGAAGGCAGCGGCCAATGAGATGTTAGATAAAATGGAAAACCCCGTGACCATGCTTAACCAATATTTGCGGGATCTGGACGTGGACATCGCAAGCACTGAACGTGAGAGCTTGCATCAGCAAGCGCAAGAGCGTGTTTTAGAAGCTAAGCTCACTGAGCTGCAGCAACAAGCCGACTACTATGAAAGCAAAGCAGAGCAAGCGGTAGCAGGTGAACGCGAGGAAGAGGCCCGTGCTGCACTTGAAGCTAAACTAGCTTACGCCGATCAGCGCGAAGAAACCTCAACGCTGGCTCAGCTAGCCAAGCAGAGCGCGTTTGAGCTCGGTCTTCGTCTCGAATCACTTAAGGAAGAAAAAATCCGGCTGCTGGAAAAACGCAAAGAACTCATTCTGCGCCTGAAGAAAACAGACGGGGCCACTGGCTATTCATCAGGAGATTCGTTGCAGGGGAGCTTCGCTTCCCGAGGTTTTGACCGTATTGAGCAGAAGCTGATGGAACGGGAAGCACAGCAGGAGTTGTCTAAAGCCCCCTATGGTGCGGGTCGTGACACGGCAGCAAATACCCAGCAAAACGAGCAGCAAAGCGCAAGAGTAGAGGAAGAGCTGCAGCGGTTATTGCAGAAAAAATCCGTCAGCTAAGCGTAAACGGCTGTCGCCGTCCTCTGGCGGCAAAGCTGCCGTTTCGAGAATGAAATATAAACAGGAGCCAATCCTTTAGCAGTCATACTGCTTTCTGAGTGGCTCCTGTTCTTTTTTACGGGCAATGTCCGTTATCCTCTTGAACGCCTTAACCTCTTCCACAGCTGCTCAAAGCTTCGGTAAATCCATTTGGACTCCTTCGTAAGCAAAGGCCCCAGCACAGCAAGAATAAGGACGTACAGTACGGCAAAGGATTGAATGGAGGCCATCAAGCCGCCCGCTTTGCCGATGTTCGCCATAATGATGGAGAACTCGCCTCGGGAAACGAGCGTAAAGCCTACATTAAGCGACGCCTTTGGCGTAATCCCTGAAATACGGCCCGCCAGCATCCCTGCTGCAAAATTGCCAATCAGCGTCAAAACGACCGCAATCAGCGTCATCCCTACCGCACCGCCCAAGGAGGCAGGCTCGATTGTTAAACCGAAGCTAAAGAAAAACAGCGCCCCGAAAAAATCGCGAAAGGGCAAAATCTGCTGCTCGATCCGCTTCACATGCCTAGATTCGCCCAGTACAAGTCCGATCATCAGCGCTCCTATCGCCTCTGCCACATGCAGCGTTTCCGAGAAGCCTGCGACAAGAAACAGCAGCGTCATAATCATCAGTAGGAACAGCTCTGACGATTTAATATTAAGCGCAAAATCAATATATTTAATAATTTTCCTGCCAATAAATAAAAATACAACGATGAATGCCAGGGCGGTCAAAGAGATTAGCAAAACACTCCAGAATGAAGAGGCGCCGCTCAAGATGAGTCCCGTCAAAATCGAAATGTGCACCGCAATGAACAAATCATCAAACATGATCATACCCATTATGATTTCCGTTTCCGGGTTAGCGGTTCTCTTTAAATCAACTAATACCTTTGCCACAATTGCAGTTGATGAGCTCGTCATAATACCGCAAACAACCAGCGTTTCTTTGATGGGCAAGTCCCCGATCCAGCCAAGCAGCAGCCCTGAGAGAAAATTCAGCGCTACGTAGAAGGAACCGCCTACGATTATCGCTTTTCCTGATTTCAACAGCCGCTTCACAGAAAACTCCAGCCCTAAATAAAACAACAAAAATAAAATGCCTAAACGTCCCATGAATTCGATAAAGGAAGAGCTCTCAATAAACCGCAAATCAATAATCCAAAAATGCGGCGCATGCGGTCCAACAGCCATTCCAATTAATATATAAAAAGGAATAACTGAGAAGCGAAGCTTCGCTGAAAGCAAGCCTGTCAGCGTAATGAGTGCCAGTGCCATCCCGACTTCAAATATGAGCGTCTCCATGGGCTAAAGCATCCCATTCAGCAAAAGTTTTTTTAATTGGTTCAGTTGAATGCGTTCACCTGCCACGACTAAGGTTACCCCTGGCGTAAACACGTATTCCGCGCCGGGATTAATATGCTTGTTCTTATCCTTCTCGACTACAGCCAGTATGGTCGCACCCGTTGTTTTGCGGATATCCAGCTCGCCAATTCGCTTGCCAACACATTTGGATAATGGCTCCAGCCGAATCCATTCGATAACTAAGCTATCTAACGCTATTTCCTGGTTTTCGAGAAATTTCGGCTTATAGGTGATCCCTGCAAGGATGGCCGATACAACTCTGGCTTCCTCGTCGTCAAGCGAAACCATTGACCGCATCTCATCAGGCTCATCAGCATCCATGTGAAACATATCCCGTCTTTCATCATTATGAACGACAATAACCAGTTGCTCCCCACCGCGGGTGCGCAGGCTGTATTTTTGGCCAATACCCGGCAGTTCAGATTCTCTAAGATCCACTTATAGCTCCTCCTCCCCGGGAAAATGTGTTTTCTGCAAACGTAATGGAGGCGACACTGACACGCATTGCGCCAGCTGGCGTCGTTACAGAGATCAGCTCACCAAGACGTGCGAGCAGCAATTGCCTGCCAACAGGGGATAGAAACGAAATCAGGTTTTCGTCTGGATTGGCCTGCTCAGGCATCACAATGGTAAAAGAATCCTTCGTATCAAATTCAGGATATTCAATCGTAATATGGCTGCCAATAAGCACCATGGCTTGAAGCTTTTCTTCCATTAGTACGTCCGTTTCCGAGAGAAGCTCTTGCACAGCCTCCGTATACAAGAATAGAAATTGGTCCATCTCCATACGCTCTTTCCCTTGCATAACAAAATGGGCGTCGAGGAAGCGTTTCTTCTCGACACCTAACACGGCAAGCTGCGCCATCAACTGTACTTGTGCATAGGACATTCCGATACTATGGTTCATAGTAGACCTCACTCCCTATGCGCACATTACTGATTTCACATAAACAAAAAACCGCTTTTTTCATACTGCTCTCCTCCTAAAATAATATAAGGCCTCTTCGTCAGAGGCCTTATAACAAGCTTACCAAACAAATAATATATGTCCAGCTATTATTTAAATCTAGTGTGACAAGCTATGCTTTTTTAATACGGGAAAAGAGGTTGTACAGACGGTTGATTTCGTATAAACTACAATTGATAACAATTCTCACTTGATGCTGATAAGCTAAAGAATTAATCTAGCGCTATGCTGCTGAAAAATATAAATTATAGAAGCTTCTTTACAAAGGAGGGGCGAAATATGAGAAAACCAGCTTCAGCCCTGCAAACGGGCAGCGGTTGCAGCTATTGGAAAAGGCAAGCCGCCACGGCGGATTTCGAGCAGCAAGCACCTGCTTTGAGCGATAACGATAACTGGCCTTCGGAATCCAAAGCCATGATCGACCGGACCATCCATTATATGAATGAAAAATATGCAGAAGGCATGACAAGGCAGAAGTTGTCCTCCATTGCAGGCATGAGTCTATGGCATTATTCCCATCAATTCAAGCATTGGGTTGGGCAAAGCCCCATTGATTATTTGAACCGCATCCGGATCAACAAAGCAAAGGAGCAATTGCTTCATTCTAATATGCGGATTAAGGAAATTGCAGAGCAAGTCGGCTTTGAAGATGAGTTTTATTTCAGCAGAAAGTTTAAAAAAGTGGCCGGCATAACGCCAAAACAATATGCCAATTGGACAAAAACACGAATAGCTTCCTTTTCATTTCCCTATGCGGGACATTTGCTCGCTTTAGGCATCATTCCGTGTGCCACACAGGTTGATCCGCAAAGGGACGTGCACCGCCATGCTTTTTTTCAGCATATTCCCTACCCGCTTAGACGCTCCAAACGAATGGAGCCGGACCTTGTCGACTATAATCGCAGTGCGCTTCAGCAGGCAAGACCCGAGCTCATTTTATGCGATGATATGGTGAATGAGCAGATTATAGGCTCAATCGGTAAAATCGCCCGCACCGTCGTTATTCCTTGGCTGGAGCTAGATTGGCGGCAGCAGTTCAGGCAAATTGCAGCTCTGCTTGGTAAAGGAGAGGCTGCCGAATGCTGGCTTGCCGATTATGACCAGAAGGCGGCCTGCGCTGGAGAACGGGTCAGGAAGCTTTTTCAAGGAGAGACCATTTCCATTGTTCATCTGATGCAGGGGCATATCGTTGTGTATGGACGCCGTAATGGAGGGGCTGTCTTGTATGAGGATTTGAAATTAAACTGTCCCTATGATTCAGAAAACATATCGATTTTGCACGCGATTAAAGAGCAAGAGCTGCCAATTTTTACGGGAGATCGTCTGCTGCTCATTATTGATTCTGACCAAGCATCGCAGCATATATGGCGGCAGCTTCAGCATAGCAGCGTATGGAAGCAGCTCAAGGCTGTAAAGGCGGGAAATGTACGGCGAATACAGGAATGCCCTTGGCTGGACTATTCCCCTTTTGCCCACAATCTCATGGTAGAGCAGGTAGAAGGACTGTTTACAATGAACTAAACACGAATGTCCATGTTTTGCGAAGCGGCGGGAGCGTATAATACGTTTTGATCATGATAAGCCTTAACATTATTGTCAAAACGGAGGTTTCAAAATGTATATGTACCGTCATTCCTTCCTGTCTATTGCCCTTATTGCTGCTATTCTGCTGTTGTCAGCTTGTGGGAACAGCTCGGGAAGCGGGCAGCCGTCCAGTTCAGCTTCTAACACGGTCTCAACTGCTTCGCCATCAACTTCTTCATCGGAAGCTGCTTTTGAACCACAAGCACTCAAGGTCACACATCCTTTCGGCACAACTGAGCTTCCAACGAGCCATGAGCGGATTGCTTCGATTAATCTAGAGGATATGCTGCTCGCATTAAATGTCCCTATTGTATTTGGAATGTCGATTGGCGAAGGCTATTATTTAAACGATCGGCTTAAAGAGCAAGGAGCCGCTTTGGAAATTTGGGGAGATAGCCTGAATCTCGAAGCGATTGTTGCAGCTCAGCCGGATTTGATTATTGCAAGCACCGCGATTATGCAAGAAGGTTATGACAATCTATCCAAAATCGCGCCAACCATCGTATATGATCGTGAGGATTGGAAAAATTCGCTTACAGCCATCGGACAAGCGTTAGGTATAGAGGATCAGGCCCAAGCGGTAATCAGCGCTTATGATACGAAGGCTGCCGATGCCAAAACAGCTCTGAATCAGCTGCTAGCAGAAGACAAAAGTGCAGCTTTCATCCGCATGACTGCTAAAGATTTCCGTGTTTATTTCCCTAATTATGTCGATGAAAAAACACAAATCGAATGGCCAACCTATCCCGGCGTTCTATACAATGAGCTAGGAATGAAGCTTGATCCAACCGTCCAGCAATGGCACAAGGAAAAGCCGAATTTTCAAAATGCGACGATTTCACTTGAGATGCTGCCCGAATTGCAGGCTGACTACTTATTCGTTACGCTCGGCGGAGCCGGCAGCACGGATGAGGAAATCAAACAGGCGAAGGAAAGCTTCAGCACGATTGAGCAATCCGCTGTGTGGAAATCGGTGCCAGCCGTTAAAGCGGGCCATGTCATTTTCGTAAATGCAAGACATTGGATCAGCTCAGGCCCTCTGGCGAACAGCATGAAAATCGATGATGTTGTGGCGGAGCTCAATTCATCTAATTAAATAGCAAAAAAGTTCCGATCCTCCGCTGGAAGGATCGGAACTTTTTTATTTAGAGGTCGCTGTTCAAAGGATCGGAACGCACAAATACAGGAAAATAGCGCGGAGCCATTGTAAAGCTAAACTGCTGCTCCGCTTTGTCCTTATAAGTAACAATGTAGTCACCGAGGTTGGTATCATAGGCCATTTTCAGAAAGGTAAAATCACTGCTCGCATAATGAGAGCGCACATAATAATGGGAAGCTGCCTTAGCCGCATTTTCCTGAAACGAGCTGGTATTAAAGAGCAAAAAAAGCAAGGACACTATGACTATTGAAAAAAGAATAAAACGCTTGTACTGCATGTTACGCCTCCGCTTAAGCTTATGTAACGATTACGCGAATGTGCTTGTAATATCATTCCATTGCGACAGATCAGGCAGCTTCTGTGCTCCCCAATATTCAAGAAACATTCGAACAATCTCGCCTTTATCCGTCGTTTTGTAATCATAGTGTTTAAAAGAATCATCGGCATACACGAACCGGATTTCCACAACGAAGCCGCTCATGCCTTCCCCTTCGGTTGCCGCCTGCAAATAGATACTGTTTTCCAGCGGCATGCTCGGCTCGAGCACGATAAAATCTTCCCAATTCGGATCAAATCCATGAATTATATCTGTGATAACCGATGCTTCAACTGACTCGTTCTTATACACCGCTCCATCCGTTTCAAGCCTATAGGCAATTCCTAATTTCCCCATAAAAACACCCCCTAGCCAAGGCAAATCGACCCTGGAACTTAATAAAAAAATGTTATTTTGCAATTGTATCATACGGCAATAACCCAATAATATCAGCCTGTCGACTGATTATTCGCCTCAGCTATGCCAATAGAACTAGTATATCCCCTTCTTCCTGCGCCTGCCTATTGACAATTGGCATCTAGCGGCTTAAAATGAGAAACATCAATGTGTAACCGATTACACATCACACATTCTACAAATAGAGGTGTTCCTATGGCTCAAGCGAAAATTACCGTCATTGGCAGTTTAAATATCGATATGGTAACAGAAACGGATGTAATACCTGAGCAAGGCGAGACTTTAATTGGCAGCGCTTTCTCAAGCTTCACAGGCGGAAAAGGTGCAAATCAAGCTGTAGCCTGTGCAAGGCTCGGAGCAGTAGTTACGATGATTGGCTGTGTGGGCGAGGATGCAATGGCGCAGCAGTTGAGGGAAGCACTTGATGCTGAGAACATTGACACAACCTATGTGAAAACGGTTCCCTATAAATCAACCGGCATCGCTGCGATAACCGTCACGGAAGGCGACAATCGCATCATCGTCATTCCAGGTGCAAATCACTGCTTGCTTCCGGAGGATGTGCTTGCGCTGAAAGAAGTCATTGCCGCATCCGATATGATTATGCTTCAGCATGAAATACCGCTTGAAACCGTAGAGGCATCGATTAAGCTTGCCCATTCTCTTGGCATTCCAGTCATTTTGAATCCTGCCCCTGCGGTAAGACTGCCCGAGCAACTGCTAGCCCAGCTTCATCTTATTACACCGAATGAATCCGAGCTGGCTATTGTAACGGGGATGGAGCGCAAGAGTACGCCAGAAGAACTGCTAGAGCAATATCCAAATCCCATCGTAATGACAGCAGGAAGCAGAGGCGCTTATTACAAGGGAGCAGATGGCGAGCTTGGTCATATTCCAGGCCATACGGTCGAAGTTGTGGATACGACTGGGGCAGGCGATACGTTTAATGGCGCTTTAGCTGTAAAGCTAAGTGAAGGAGCCTCTCTTCAGGAAGCTGTCCAATTTGCCGTTGCTGCGAGCGCATTGTCTGTCACCAAGCTTGGCGCACAAAGCGGTATGCCGCTTCGACAAGCTGTCGAGGCATTTATTAAACAGTCAGGCTGATTCCCCTACCGAAATTGATTTGATTTGAAAGGATATTTTCATGAAAAAATTAGGCATACTAAACAGCGAAATTACATCCGTACTTGGTCGACTTGGGCATACAGACTGCATCGTTATTGCCGATTGCGGCCTGCCTATACCTGACTCGGTAAAGCGCATTGATCTGGCACTTATGCCCGGCCTCCCCTCTTTTATGGATACACTTGGGGCCGTGCTCGCAGATATGGAGGTAGAGAAGGCTATAATTGCCACGGAGATACTGACGCACAACGCAGAACTACACTCAAGAACGCTAACGCAACTGGGCAATATCACGATTGAAGAAGTTTCACATGAGCAATTGAAAGCGTTAACGCATAAGGCTAAGGCGGTCATTCGTACAGGAGAGGCCACCCCTTACGCCAACATCATTCTTCAAGCTGGCGTTATTTTTAAGTAAAGCTGTCCCAGCTAGTGCAAAGGAGGAGAGCAGATGGAATATTTAATCGAAATGACCGGCATTAATAAATCCTTCTCATCCGTACAAGTATTGAAAAATGCCGCTTTCCGGCTTAAAGCAGGTGAAATTCATGCTTTAATGGGCGAAAACGGCGCCGGCAAGTCTACGCTTATGAAAATTTTGACGGGTGTTTATAAGGCTGATGCAGGCATCATTCAAGTAAAAGGTAAAGAAAGAACCTTTGCGAACCCAACAGAAGCGGAAAATAGCGGTGTCGCGATCATTCATCAGGAGCTTAACATTATTCCTAAGCTTACGGTCGCCGAGAATATGTTTCTCGGTCGGCAGCTTGTATATGGTCGGACCGGCATTTTACGAGATAAGGAGATGAAAAAGAAGACCCGGGAATATATGCAGCGCCTCGGCGTTGAGTTGGACCCCGATGCAGTAGCAGAAAGCTTATCAATCGGCCAGCAGCAAATGATCGAAATTGCGAAAGCGCTATCTAAAAATGCGGAAGTGCTCATTATGGATGAGCCTACAGCGGCTCTGACTGACCGCGAGATCGAATCTTTGTTTCAAATTATGAATCAGCTGCGCGGCGAAGGTGTTGGTATCGTCTATATTTCCCACCGGATGGAAGAAATTTTCCGCATGTGTGATGAAATTTCTGTGCTGCGCGACGGTTCATTTCTAGGGACAGAACAGACAGCTAACACAACCGTACAGCACATTGTCCGTTTGATGGTAGGGAGAGAAATTGGCGACCGCTATCCGCAGCGCCATGCGGTTATAGGCGAGGAGCGGCTTCGCGTCAATGGTCTAAGCGATGGCAAAAAACTGAACGATATTAGCTTCTCGGTAAAAGCTGGTGAAATTGTCGGTGTTGCCGGCTTAATGGGCGCGGGTAGAACAGAAATCATGCGTTTGTTGTTCGGAGCGGACAAGAAGAAAAAAGGTCAGGTTTGGCTTGACGGCAAGATAGTCAACATCAGCGACCCAGCCAGCGCAATTGCAGCCGGCATCGTCTTCGTCACTGAGGACCGCAAGCATCAGGGCTTAATTCTCAATATGTCCGTCCGTGAAAATTTATCGCTGACGAATTATCCCTTTATCGCCGACAAGGGTATCATCAGCAGCGGCAAGGAACAGGAATTGTCCGAGCAAATGATCAAACGTTTTAATATTCGTACCCGTGACGCCGAGCAGACCGTAAAATCGCTCAGCGGGGGCAATCAGCAAAAAATCGCAATCGGCAAATGGCTCGGCAAGCTGCCAAAGGTCTTTATTATGGACGAGCCTACTCGCGGTGTAGACGTTGGCGCCAAGAAGGAGATTTACAGCATGATGAACGAGCTAAGCGAGCAAGGTGTCGCTATTATAATGGTGTCCTCGGATCTTCCCGAGGTGCTCGGTGTCAGCGATCGCGTCATTGTTGTACATGAAGGGCATATCGCATCTGTACTCGACAAAACGCAAATGAATCAGGAAGCAATTATGCATGCGGCGACTGGAGGAAGCAGCAATGGCCATTAAGAACAGACAGCTATCAAACGTTTTGCAAAAGCTTGGCCCGTTGATCGGGCTTTGCATCATCGTTCTCATTCTCATTTTAGCAAGCCCTAACTTTTTGACGATTAACAATATTTTAAATGTATTTCGTCAGGTTTCCATCAATGCTTTAATCGCCTTCGGTATGACCTTCGTTATTTTAACAGGCGGTATCGACTTATCGGTTGGCGCGACTCTCGCTCTATCGGGAGCACTTACCGCAGGCATGATGAGCAGCGGGCTTGATCCAATTACAGCTGTTATTATCGGCTTGCTTGCTGGAGCGGTAATGGGTGCGGTGAATGGTCTTCTCGTTACAAAGACAAATATCGCACCATTTATAGCCACTCTCGCCACCATGACCATCTACCGAGGACTCGCCCTTGTTTATACCGATGGTCGTCCGATTACTGGATTTAACAGCGAGTTTTTCACAATGATTGGCGGGGGCTATTTTTTTGGTATCCCTGTTCCGGTTATGATTACGATTGTTTTGTTCGCCGTGCTGTATTTCATTTTGCGGAAAACAACGTTTGGACGCAATATATACGCAATTGGCGGCAACGAAGAGGCCTCGCGTCTGTCCGGTATTAAGACGGGGCGCTTTAAAATCTATGTTTATACACTGACGGGCCTGCTGTCATCTCTCGCCGGCATTATTCTTGCTTCCCGACTCAATTCAGCACAGGCAAATGCCGGAACCGGCTATGAATTGGATGCCATTGCAGCCGTCGTTCTCGGAGGTACAAGCCTATCAGGTGGACGCGGCTGGATTGTCGGAACTCTGGTTGGCGCACTCATTATAGGTGTGCTGAACAATGGCCTGAACTTGATGGGTGTCTCATCGTTCTATCAGCAGGTTGTTAAAGGGCTCGTTATTTTGCTAGCGGTCTTGCTCGATCGCAAGAAGGCTAGCAGCTAATGATAAACAAACAAATAGACAAAGGTGGTTACAACATGAAAAAAATGATTAAACTCGCCAGCATTTCCTTGATTACTGCCCTTACCCTAGCAGGATGCTCAACGACAGCTCCAGGCAGCGAATCCAATACATCTGCCAGCACCGCTCCGCAAAGCGGCACTATTAAAATCGGTCTTGCTGTGTCCACGCAAAGCAATCCCTTTTTCGTAACCTTAAAAGAAGGAGCGGAAAAAGCGGCGCTTGACGGTAAGGTACAACTGATTACAGTAGATGCACAGGATGATGCTGCGAAGCAAGCCTCCTCCATTGAGGATTTAATCCAGCAAAAGGTTAACGTTATTATCATTAATCCTACTGACTCCGCAGCGGTTGTACCTGCTGTTGAATCTGCGAATGCTGCAGGCATTCCAGTTATCACGGTAGACCGTATGTCTGATGGTGGCACAATTGCCAGCCATATTGCTTCAGACAACAAGGCTGGCGGCGTGTTAGCAGCAAAATTTATTGCTGAGCAGTTAGGCGGAAATGGTAAAATTGTTGAGCTTGAAGGCATTCCAGGCTCCTCGGCCGCTCGTGAGCGAGGCGAAGGCTTTAATGAAGAAATCTCCAAAGCATCTGGCATTGAAATTGTTGCAAAGCAGCCCGCTGACTTTGACCGCGCAAAAGGGCTGACCGTTATGGAAAATATTTTGCAGGCGGGCAAAGATATTAAAGCTGTATTCGCACACAATGATGAAATGGCACTCGGCGCCTTGAAAGCCATCGAAGCAGCTGGTTTAAAAAATATTATCGTCGTAGGGTTTGATGCAACCGATGATGCAGTGAAGGAAGTATTCGCCGGAACCATGAGCGCAACCGTTGCTCAAAAACCGGATATGATGGGCATTTTAGCTGTACAAACGGCCGTTAAAATCGCCAAAGGAGAAACAGTTGAAAAATCAATTCCCGTTGATCTTGAGCTTGTAACGAAAGATTCTGCAGTTGCAAAATAATAGCTGGTTCCTGCTCCCTTGACGGACAAAAACAAGTGTGCTAACGTTTTCCCAAACGTGAGCACACTTGTTTTGCTCGCCCGCTAGCTCGCTTGTTCAAAAGGCCAGACCATTGAAAGGAATTTGCCAGAAATGACTACGATCAGAGATGTCAGCAAGCTGGCTGGCGTATCGGTTGCCACTGTCTCTCGGCTGTACAATAAGAGCGGATATGTGAGCAAGGAAGCGGAGACCGCCATTCAAGCAGCTGCCGAGAAGCTTAACTACAAGCCCAATACGATTGCCAGAAGCCTCGCAGGCAAAAAAACAGCTGCTGTCGCTTTAATGGTACCCGACATTTTGAACCCGTTTTTCCCGGAAATCGCTCGTGCTGCTGAGGATGCAGCTGCTTCCCAAGGCTATACGCTCGTCCTTTGCAACACGGACAATAACCCCGATAAGGAAAAAATGTATATTGAAGCGTTAATCAATAAACAAATTGACGGCATCATCATATCTTCTTATACGATTTCACCAGAGCAAATTATTGCCTTACAGAAGCGTTCGATCCCAATTGTCGTCATTGATAAAAGCTTTCCTGACCATCCGATTTTGACAATTACGACAGCTAACCGATACGGCGGACAACTCGCCGTACAGCATTTACTCGAAGCAGGCTGCGGTAAAATCGCTCATATATGCGGCCCCTCTCATGTGCATTCCGCACGTGAGAGGACGCTTGCTTATGAGGAAATGTGCGCTCAGCTGCCGTGGTTTACGCCCAGCCTGATCGCGTTCGGCCACTTCAGCGTTGCGGGAGGCTACGCGGCGATGAAAAATATTTTCCATCAACATCCTGATGTGGACGGCGTATTCGCCGGCAATGATCTTATGGCCGCCGGGGCTCTTAAAGCACTGCATGAGCTCGGTGTAACCGTCCCCACTCAGCTCAAGCTAATTGGCTTCGACGGTATTCGGATGGATATGGTATATCCCGAGTTGTCCACCGTTTCCCAACAAATTTATTCGCTCGGCAAAACCGCTATGGACTATTTAATTCGCCTGATCAACAATGAGCCTATCGAGAGATGCAATTACGAGTTGGAGGTAGAGCTGCTCCGGAAAGCATCGACCTGATTGCTGCATCATGATTTCAGCTTAGAAAAACCTTCGAATCCACATGGTCTGCTGTGGAGCTCGAAGGTTTTTCCGTTTATCTGCCAAGCAGGAAATTCAAAGTATGATATGGCATAATAAGAGATAGTCAGAGGCCTCTGATGGCTATTTTTTTCTACGGGAGGAATGTATGATGCTGAATTCTATCTATGAATCAGAAACAATCGAGCAGCTAAGCGAAGTCATACAAACGGCTCCAGTTAAGGACGAGCTGCGCGAACTGCTAATCACCGAATATCATCGGCTTTTTCATTATGCCAACATCAAGCAGTGGAATGAGCTAGTGCGTGTATGCGAAGCGCTTGCTGTTGCCGGCTGGGGCGCATCTATGACGCCTGTAGAGGCAGTAGCGGACAAATGGATCAACGGCTCCTATTACACCGAGCTGCGCACCCGCACCTTCGAGCAAATCAAAGATTGTTGCAAAGGCTGGAGCAAGCAGCAGGGCAGCTTCGTCATCCATGAAGGTAATGACAACACCGATTATGGCATTGCCGCCTTTGCTTCCCAGCGCAACCTGCTGCCGAAAAATCCGCTGCGCCTCGTCCGCTCCGGCAACTATCAGCTGTCAGCCCAGCCCTTCATCGACAGCCTGAGCGAGCTGCGGCGCGCACTGGATGAGCATATGCGTCAGGAGCTTTACGGCGCTTCCTTTAGCTACATCGGTATTCATTGCCACTTTAGCCATCATGACGACGCCGAGCGTACGCTGCAATATGAATATTTTCATGAGCAAAACGATGTTCCAGACGGATTTGAGCAGGGTTATTACATAAGGCCAAAATTTGCAGTTGGCAAGTTGGCTTCCCGCAAGGGCGAGCTCAAACTGGAAGTGACCAGGCATTTTACGAGAGCGGAGGGCGAACTGCCTTTAAGCGAGCAGCAGCAGCTGTTTAGAGCGGATATGCTCGTTATAGTGGACCTGCTGGAAGAGAAGCTGCTTAAGAAAAAGCTAAGCTACCGCGTGGATTTATTAAGACAAGACTTAATCGATATTTTGGAAAAATGGACGACGAAGGGGAATGCTACATGAGCGCAAACCATACATTAATGACACAATTACAGCAATTCGCTTCCGTATTTGGGAGGCATGACATTGACCTAGGCGAGGTTTATTTTCATGATGAGCCGCTACCCGTTCAAGAGCCGCTTCCGCTTGGAGAAGCGTTGCGGACCTTTTATAGCTATCTGGAATTGCAGGAGCATCCGATGATTGGCGGTGTCTTGGCGGTGCAATTTTTTCGCTTGCCGGAGCTGGAACGGGCGCAGCAGGGCTGGCGCTGGATAATGACGGCTTCTGGACTCGCTCCTGATCCGAAGTGGCCGGATGGCTGGATCGTCTTCGCCGATTACAATGGCGATGCGCTTATTGTTGATACGACCGATCCGCAAGGGCCGGTATATGGCAGCATTCAAAAGCGGCATTCGCAAATCGCCGCTTCGCTGGCCGACTTTTTCGCTATGACCACTGCGTTGATGAAGGTAGAGGAGGAAGAATTCGAGCTCGATGCCACGGAAGAGGATTCCGAAGTGAAAAGCGAATTTATTGAACGCGCGATGGAGCTTGCCCCAGTGATGATTGGACGCAAGCATGGTCAGCAGTATTTGGATTTTTTCTTTAGCTAGAGCTAGGGATTCGCTCGGCTTATAAAAATAACCGGCAATATATCGCGATGTGATCGGCGATGCATTGCCGGTTATTTTCGTATCGTATTTATAATGAACGCATTCGTTATGGCCGCTCCTGCTCCTTGATTTCCTTCAAAAAGGCTTTCAGCTCCGGATTTGCTGGCGGGTCCTGAAGCTCCATGCTTCTCAAGGCATCCACAGCGATGCGCAGCACAGCATAATTGCGATACCAGCGATGGTCGGAAGGCACGATATGCCAAGGCGCGTGCTTACTGCATTTTTCAAACACCTGCTCGTAATAGCCCTGATATTGCTCCCAGTATTTCCGTTCCTGAAGGTCCGAAGGGTCAAACTTCCAATTTTTCGATGAATCCTCGATTCGGCTTTTCAGCTTCTCCAGCTGAAACTCCTTGGAAATGTGCAAAAAGATTTTGACAACCTTAACCCCGCTATCCGCAAGCAGCGACTCAAAATGGTTAATATGCTTGAAGCGCCGCTTCGCTTCCTGATCGGATACTGCACCATGCACCCGTGTAATCAGAACATCCTCATAATAGGAACGGTTAAAAATAGCGATCTGCCCCAGCTCAGGCGCGTTGTTATGCGCCCGCCAAATAAAATCATGCCGCTTCTCCACATCTGTCGGCGCCTTAAAGCTGTGAGCGGACACGCCCTGCGGGTTCAACCCCGCAAATACATGCTTCGTTACACCATCCTTGCCGCTGCAATCCATCCCTTGAATGACGAACAGCACCGCCTGGTCCTTCGAAGCCGCCAGCTTTTCCTGAAGCTGCTCCAATTCCTCCTTCAGCTTCAGCGCCTCCTTCTCCACCTCTTCCTTATGGTCAAAGGGACCTTTGTCCTTTGGATTGATGCTGCTCAAAACAACCTTTTTATTCGCCGTCAGCTCGTATTTTTTTGCCATCTGCTTCACGCTCCTTATGTACAAGTATTCCACTTTGTGCCATTCTTATCAATTAGTTATGCGTTATTGACTTGCAGCAGCTGCTGCTCATCCAACCACGATTGGACATGTGCAAGGAAACGCCTTGTGGCAGGCGAGCAAAACTTCATTGAATGGACAGCGATACCTAGCGAGCGAAAGCTCGGCTCTTCCAGCTCCATGACGTGGACATGATGATTGCGCCCTTCAATGACCAGCTCGGGCAATATGCTAATACCAAGTCCCTGTTCAACCATGGCAATAATAGCAGCATCATCACCTGCCTCAAATCGGACGTTTGGCGTAATCGCTGCCTTCTTAAGTACGCGCCGAACATCATAATCCGAGCCTAATTTAGGAATAATGAATGGTTCCTCCGCAAGCCGAGCAAGTGGGAAAAAGGCAGCTCCACAAAGCGGATGCTCCTGGGGCAATATGCACAGCATCCGGTCCTGTTTTAAAGGAAATACCTCCAGCTTGTCGCTCGTGGGCAAGGAGAAAAAGCCGCAGTCAATTTGCCCCTCCTCCAACCATTCCTCAACCTCCTGATAATCCCCTTCCATCAGCTTAAATTCAATTTGCGGATATTCGTTTAAAAAAGCCTTCATCATCCGCGGCAGCCAGTGCACGGATACGCTTGTGAATGTGCCAATGCGAATCGTGCCAGCCTCCAGCCCCCGAATTGCAGCTATCTCTTCTTGCAGACGAGCATTGGCCTGCAGCACCTCGCGCATAGGCTTTAGCAGCCGCTCGCCTTCCGCTGTCAATTGAATGCCCGCACGGCTGCGCTGCAGCAGTCTAAAACCAATTTCACTCTCCAAGCTGTTGATTGCATGGCTAACGCCCGATTGGGTAAAGCCCAGCGTTTCCGCCGCCTTCGTCAAGCTGCCAAGCCGGGCAACCTGTGCGAATATTTCATACTTATTAATACTCATCCTGCGTCTCCTCTATTTGCATGAGTATTTCTCATGTTTATAATAAGAAATCCCCGTTATACTTATATGTCAAACCCCAGTATACTAGGTTTCGGCCCATAAGCCTATTCTATTAAAGTCGGAGAAGATAACCCTCATGAAACCTAGAAATGCCGAATTGCTCATCGTGCTCGCAACCGTATTTTGGGGCTGTTCTTATTTATTTATGAAAATAGGGCTTGAATCCATTGCTGCTTTTAATTTAATTGCCCTGCGCTTTGGACTCGCCTTCCTGCTGACGTCTCTTCTCTTCTGGAAATCGCTGCGCAAAGTCGATTGGCGCACGATCAAATATAGTGCGATGCTCGGCTTCCTGCTGTTCGCTGTCTTTGCCTGCATCATGTTTGGGCTTAAGACGACCACGACGTCCAATGCCGGCTTCCTCGTCAGTATGACCGTTATCTTCGTTCCACTGCTGTCGGTCATTCTGTTTAAGCAGAAGCTTGCTCCGTCTATGAAGGTCAGTGTCCTGCTCGCCCTTGTAGGCATTGGGCTGCTCACTCTGAAAATGCCCTTCAGCATCGGTGGCGGAGATGTCCTCTGCATGCTGTCAGCTGTTTTTTATGCGCTTTATATTATATTAACGAACTCTGCGGCGAAAGCTTCAAATACGCTGAACCTAGGTATTTTACAGCTAGGCTTTGCGGGCGGTTTCGGCCTAATCGGCATGCTGCTATTCGAGACGCCGACGTTGCCGCAAACACCCGCTAGCTGGGGCGCTGTGCTTGCACTAAGCCTTTTATGCAGCGGCTTTGGCTTCATTATTCAGCCCATTGCCCAAAAATACACGACCCCAACACGGACGGGGCTAATTTTCTCCCTTGAGCCTGTGTTTGCGGCAGCAGTAGGCTTTTGGTTTGCTCATGAAATATTGCCTCCGCTGGGCTATGTGGGAGCTGCATTCGTGCTGCTTGCTGTCGTTGCCTCCGAAATAAAATGGAAGCGTCGTGATGTCGCCGCATTTCCCGTTAAGGCTAAGGATAAAGTTCTAGGTAGAGCTAGGGAAAACGAAGCACTTCAGCAGATTCTCTAGAAAAATGGTATCCAGTTGATGCGCAAATGAGCCGTGGGCGAGCAGTCCATGGCTCATTTGCGTAATCAGACTTTTATTCAAAATGTTGCTATTTACGAATTTATCCATTCATAATAGATAGCAGAATAGGAGTGATCAACAATGAACAAGCGCAGGGATTACAATAATAACAGCAGCTACTGGGAGAGCTATCAGCGATTTTTCCCTTCAGAAATACAGTTAAAAGAAAATAACCTGCCCAACGAGGAATGGTGGAATTGGCATAGCTGCGAGATTCATTTAGACCGGTTGCCAGCAGCCAAAAGCCCGCTCAAGATTGTACTCGTTCATGGTGCTGGAGGCAACGGCCGTTTATTCGCCCCTTATGGAAAAATGCTCCAAATGCAAGGCTATGAAATGCTTGCCCCAGACCTTCCTCCCTATGGACTTAGCAAATTAGGCTCTTTCTCCAAACCAATTCGTTATGAAGACTGGATTCAGCTTCTCGTTGATTTAGTAGAAAGCGAATATATACGTGATGGCAAACCTATTGTTCTGCTTGGCGCCAGCATTGGGGGCATGCTCGCCTATCATGTTGCCGCGCGCAGTCCGCATGTGCAAGGCCTGATTGCTACAACCTTCGTAGATACTAGTGACGCTGCTATGCGCCTCCAGCTTGCCCCTAATAAATATATTGCGGTGTATGGCAAATGGTTAATGGATGCCTTCCCGATTTTACTGGATTCATTTCGGCTGCCTGTTTCCAAAGTATCGCGCATGGAGCTGATTGCTAACCATGCTGAATTAGCCCAGCTTATTATGCATGATCCCCGTGCAGCAGCAACCCGTGTACCCCTTAAATTACTTAGAACCTTTCTAAACATGAAACCTGAAGTACAGCCAGAAAACTTTACGTCCTGTCCGGTACTGCTTGTTCACCCAGAACTTGATCCCATGACTCCTTATGCTTTTAGCGAAAGCTTTTATAAAAGATTAGCCTGTCCGAAAAAGCTGGTAATGCTGGAAGGAGCCGGACATTTTCCGATTGAGCAGCCAGGGCTTGAACAGTTACGTGACGCTGTCCTGCAATTTCTAACTAACCTTGCCTCAACAATCTCAGAGTAAATTAGCTCACTCAGGTTTATCCCTATTTATTCAATAAGATTTGTAGAAGTATTTATATAATTAGTATAATGTTTTCCGCCATATAAACCGATAAGTATTCAAGCGACTTCCTTTTTTTACTAAAAGAGGGTTGTTTACAGCAAATACTATTCCACAGCGCTAGAAAGGAAGATTAAGTAATGAATAAGCTTCACCTTTTCACCAAAAAAAATGTTTGTTTGCTTTTTATTTTCACCCTGCTGTTTACTAGCTTCGGCACAGTAACAGCTCCGAAAGCCGAGGCAGCCATAACAGCCAGCGGTTATGTATATTACACGTCTGACAATGACCTGTTCCGAATTAAAACAGATGGCACTGGTGCCGCTCTCATAATGGAGGATTTTGACGTTCCCGGTACTGCTCTGAATCGTGGCGGCAAATATTTGTATTATCTGTCCTACAACGGATCAACTACACTATTGCGCTTGCCAATCGACGGTACAGCAACTGAGGATGAAATTTTTCATAATGATGTGCTGCATTATTCCATTGTGAACGGAACGCTGTACTACATGACAAGCGCCGGAAAAATCTATTCCGTTTCTGCTAATGCTGCTGCTGTATCAGAAGCAAAGCAAATTGCCGATAAAGCTGATACAGACTTTGAAGAATTCAAAATCATTGATGGGAAAATCTACTACAATACCGTCCGTAATGGTCGCTCCACGTGGGTAGCCTCCAAAGCAGTTACAGGCGCAGGACAAGTGCAATATATTGCAGCCGGTGCCATAGAACAGGATCACCATATTCAAACAACTGCTAATTCCGTCAATATTATTGTCAACACCAAGCCAGAAGAGCAATTTTATTCCCTTGACTGCGTTGTACTTTATAGCGTACCTAAAAAAGGCGGCGCAGCCAAAGCCCTTAACTTAAACGCTCCAATTGATGCAAATGCGGCTTATTCCGGTAGATGGGCAACGAATACGTATTACCTATTCAACAAGGACATTCGCCTTGATTCCGAAGGACATTTCAACTATAACACCGGTAAAGGCTACCTCCTGAATACTAGCGGCAAAACCTTCTCCCTGCACAGCACAGGCGTCTACGGTGTAGCTAATGTAGGCACAGACAAAATGGCTTTTATTGATTCAGCGAATAAAGGTTATGTTGCAACGATAAAAAACAATAAAGTCATTAGCAAAAAAAATCTTAATATTTCTAAGCTTTATTCCGTATACAACATCATGTGGGGTGGAAAAATCGCTTCTACGATCTTTTTCGGAGACAATGCCAGCTACTTGCTGAAATCGGATTTGTCGGTTCAAAAGATTCCTGGATTGAACGGTGATTTCATGCGTATCAATGATGACATGGATGGCATTTACTACATCAATGACGATTCCAAGGATACAGGCTACGGACAACTGTTCCACCTAAGCAGCGATGGCAAAACGGCAACAATGCTTAGCGAGCAAACAATCAGCCGCGTTCTGCTTGTTGCCAAACAATAAGCCACTGTTCTTTTAAGCATTAGAAGTGAATCTACCATGTATTATAAAGAGGAGCAGAATTCTAAAATCTGCTCCTCTTTTTCTATTGTGAAATGTTTGATTTTCTTAACGTTTAATCTGCTCAAGAATTTGCGGATCTTTAATTTTCGTATCCTGTGCAAGCAGAACGATTTTGGATAAAATCTCTGCTGTCTTTGGGTCTTCATCCATGAATGGCAGGAACAGCTTGCCTCGGTGCTGAGAATGAACCGGAATGATGGCAACTGCGCCAGAAGCCTGCTTATATACAATTCCACTGCCCAGATGAACGCTGTATTCACCTAATTGCCCTGCAATTAAAGCATGGTTGCCTTCCAGTCTTACATTATTGATTTTGAGCAGTCGCAACGATTCTCGAACGATAGCTTGGCGGATTTCAATTGTTGTCAGACTCGCCTCAGGGTCTACTCCGCCTACATGTGCCACACTGACAACCAAATCCACATCACGCATCACTTCAGAGAAAACGAGTGGCGGTACATTTTTAATATCAATCGGTTTATACGTATGGCGATCAAAGAAACGGACTGTTTCTAGAGTTGGGCATTCAACATCCGACGGAGAAAACCAATCAGCTAGCGCATAAATGCTCGCAATGATATTTTCCTTGTAATAAACCTTCTGCAGTCCTTCCTCATAGCTTACCGTCCATAAGCGGCCCTTCAGCAAGCTAACCGTCTTGCGAGGCTGTACCTGGTGTCCGTCATATCTGCGGGAAATCGCACCACTAGCCAGCTCATCAACATTCGGCATGTACAATTCACGAAATACTTGTTTGAACGGTTGTTTCAACTGCCTGTCAAACATATCCTTTTGGTACAAGCTCCACTGTCCACTGTTGAACAAATGCAGAGGATGGGCAATAAGCAACTCATCGCTTTCGGCAGCTTCATAGGCTTCCCCTGCTGCTCCGAGCAGCGTTCCGTTTTCAAAGTAACCTAGCTTTCCATTAGCACCAAATATCAATGTTCTAATTAAAGGGGCAATAACCGGATTTTTCGCGAGCTTGTTAATCTCTTCTTTAGTGAAAAGACTTCCCGTTTCCATGGAGCGTTCAAGTTCCTTGCGCGCCCGCTTGAATTGATCGGAAAGCTCCGATTTAATTTGCTTAAGCGTCTCAATATAATCATGCTTTTTATAAGCAGCCGGAACGGACTTAAGCTCCTTGTCTTTGCGGAGCAAGCGGATCTCTGCTTTTCCTTCTTCGTCAATGATCAGCTGTACCGTAACTTCCTCATCCAAAGCGACAGGATCAAAGTAGTGCAGAAGCTCGTCTATTTTCCGTCCTTCCATATCCCAAGTTAAACGAACCACATCGTTATACCCTGCATTTCGGGCTAAGTTATCAAGTGCAATGGAGCTTGTTTTTGACTCTGTAGCCCGACGCTGGGCTCCAAACGCTTTGCTTTCTTTAAGAAATTGCTGAATAAATTCATAACGTTCCAGTACATCGCGCTGTTTGTCTTGCTCTAATGGAACTAGGCTATAACACAGCAAATGATCTTTATTGCGTTTATCCGCTACTGATTTTTTCAAGTCTGCAAGCTTAAGTTTACCCAGCACCGCGTCGGAAAATAATTGAGAGCGTCTGTGGTTGGAACCGGCCGAAATATATTTTGCAGACTGATAGAGTTGATCAAACCGCGTCTCTCCAAGCTCTTCATAAGCAGAATGGAACCACTTCACATCGAATGCGCCATCATTGAAATCCTCCGGTAAAATCGGGGAATAATGGGCTACAATCGTTTCTTTCTCCCCTGAAAATGTCTCATTTATATGAGCGTGGAAATACCAGGCTGCACTGCGTAGACCATTCCAGCCCAAATATTTTGCTATAATATCAACCCACTGCGGTGCATACATCGCTGCTTCAAGCAGTCTGACCTCGTTAACTTTGCTTCCCTTAAGCAGCTCTTTCAACGTCTCTTCGTTCTCCCCCGCAGCAGGGTGGCATACTTTAAGCATTTGGCTGAACGATTCTTTTTTCGTCGTATTTTTGCCATTGCTATAAATGTAGCCCCGGACGAATGATTCTTTATCCAACCCAGTCAAAATACGAAGGAAATATGAAGTCCCCTGAATAAGTGAAATGCTTGTTGCGAGCTCCGTGACATCCGTCGCAAGATCGCCGCGGTTAAGTTCAATTTCCAATATCCGCTCGATAACCCTATTTTTAATAACAACGATTTCTGAGTAAGAGCTTAAATCATGATTTTTCGGGCTAGTCATTTCCCCGATGTAATTATTGCTGCGTGGTCTGGACATTAATAATCGAATAAGTTCATTTTCAGTCAGTATTTCCAAGCTATACGCCCTTGCAAAATCCTCAATTCCAAGCAAATAACCATTGTAACCCTGCAGTGCAAATAACCAGTAATAAACTTCAAAATACGGTTTGAATGAATGATCGCTATGCAGTTCAGACTTTTGCCAGCGCCGCCAGAAATTCGTCACTGCATTTAAAATACCTTGATTTCCATCCTCTTTGTCATGAGGGAAGCAGCTAATAATTAAACGCAGCGCATGATTCGACTTGTCAAATCGCTCCTGTTTATTGCTATCTGAAATATAAGCATCAATAATTTCATTGACCTGATCCCCATAATCCAATTGATTATAAATCGCTTGCATATCCACCACTTTCTCCATAGGATAGATGGTTTCTATTAGTTCCTTGCCCCAAGACTCCAGCGCCTGAAAGTTGGAATCGTACATTTCCCACCTTTTCAATTGTCCCGTGCAGCAGCGATGCAAGAAATCTGCATGACGATAAAACTCCAGCTGCATTAACTCAAGCGGGCCAAAGCCGCTCGAATCCAAATATTTTCTCCATACGTCAGTAAGGGGATAACGTTCCAATACAGGTGTGTTATCTTCGGGGTCGTAACGCCAGCTTGTTGTTGACAGCCTTGTCCCGAGAAGCACCGTCTGTTTAGCCTCATAATAATCTTGAATTTCATATTCATGTTCCCGATATTCATGAACAAGCTCAGATAACCCTTGTAAAAAATGCTGCATCTTGTCCACCGGCAAAGTGAAATATTGCTTCACTTCTTCCAAAGCCGACAAAGGCATTGGTTCTATTTGTACAAGCCGATCGACTTTCTCAGGAAGGTTGTACAAGCCAAAGCCATTTGCCAAAGAATAGGTAGCCTCTTGTTTCAGCTTCGCTAGTAATAGCCGTTCCTTGTCTGTTGGCTCGGTAAGTACTTCTACCTGATCCTGAAGCTCAGCAAACAGCCCCGCATGCTGCTCGTCTTCCTTCATCTCAGTCAATAATTCCAACGCAGCCAGACGCTGCAGCTCCACCCGACTTTGCAGAAGCTCCTTTGTTACAGCCTTAAGACTGGAAGCTGGTTGGTTGAGCAGAAGTTCAATAGCACCTTGACGAAGTGCTCCTTTCTTAAGCTTCAGCAGAGCGGATATAGAAGACAGCTCCTCCACACTCATTTGGAGCTTTGCAGCTTTCCGAATCGCTAATTCGCGATTGCTTGTACTTTTATCTGAAAGGCTTGCAAATAAAAAGCCTCTTTGTGCTTTATTTTCTGGATCGGGAAGGAAATACTTTAACAACTCGCCCCGCATACTAGGACTCAATGTATCTTTAATAGTTATTATTTCGGCAATCATTTCATTATCCATATCATAAGCAATCAGATAGAGCATCTTTCTTACGATTTCATCGGCATGAAGCGTATAGCTCCTCCAATCAAATACACGGGAATTTTTCGTTATTTCCTTCTCATTCATCCCGGAAAGCATGTTGAAAAATTTCGAAAAATGGCTCTGTCTCTCCGATTTCTCCTCAAGAAATGGTGTACTTGTATAAGTCAACGTATTATCTCTATCCATATGCCATTCGTAGCTGTATCCATAGGCGTAATTATCAAGAAGCCAATACTGCAGCTCATAATCTGTCTCATCAAGCCAATTTTTAGCAATGGAAAAACGCATAGCTGTATTGGTGCTCTGTGCAAGAACATACTGAGCAACCACTTTACGATACGTATCCTGGCTTCCCATTATATAAGAAATCTTTTCATGCAAATCATTTTCCTCATGCACAGCTGTCGTCCACAGAGCCATAAATACCTCATTGACGTTGCTGCTTTCCAGCCACTGCTCACATAATGCCTTATTTCCGAGGGACTGGATCACGTAGCTGAGGCACTGCTTCGCTACTCGGGCATTCGCGGCTTCCAAATTCAGGCCTGTCCAAACATCCAACGCGCGAATAACCGAGCTAAATCGGATTAAATTATTTTCCTCCACAATTTTCAACATAAATAGCATGGCCTCAATCGTGCCCGAGTCCATTTGCTCGACAATACTTTGTCTGAGTCCTTCTTGCAGACGGGCAGCAACAAGAAGCTCGCCTATCATATGATAAGCTCGCTTACTATGGCTCAAAAATATACCAGAAATCATAGGACGGGAAAGCAAGGCGGTGTTATTGTCACCATATATAATTTCTTTCAAATCCTCAAACGTTTCTTCGTTTTCCCTATCAAGCTCATAAGCAATCATATCCGCCGCGGCAAGCATTGGGTGATTGTAATCCGATAGAGAAGAATGATTAACTTTCGTCAAATAATCCTTCACATTGAAGTTCGCCGCCTGTATATAAAAGAGAGAGATACATTTCTCTATCACTCTTTCCGTATGTACTTCTAAATTTGACGTGCGGAATGGGCGGCGCAAATAACCATTACTGTACGGATACTCCACGCAACGGTTAACAATATATCGGAATACAGCTGCATAAGGGGCGTCAAACAGCTTATCCATAATAGCAACAAGCGGATCGAACCATTTGCTGCTATCATCTGCTGACAATTGCTTCAACAATTGCTTTAATTCTTTCTTCGCGTCGCTATCCATATATCTCTGTTTAGCAAATTCGATGACTAGACTAGCAAGTTTGTGATAAGACTCATCCTTATCCAAGGTACCCGCTTTATCCAGCATCTTCTGAAAATACGCCTTATTCGCTTCTAACTCCATATTGTAACAGCCTCCTGCTTATTAAAATAAAATATGAACCAGTCCAGCTACCATATTCTACCTGCCAGCATAGTAAAACGAATCAATGCGAGTTCGTCGCCATCCTGTATATGTAAAGGACTATCCAATTGTTCGATTTCATCGCCATTAATAAATACCTTATATAGTCCGTCTTCAAACGCCAGTATTGCAGTACAAAGCGCTTCATCTATACTTGCTCTTTGCTCATTATATATTGAGCCAAAGCCAACTTTGCCCGTCTCGGCTTGCAGCTCCACATCACTTTGCGTCAAATATGGCACAAGCGGAACGTCCGTCTCCTTTTGATTGAATTTCTGAACATTTACAGTAACCAGGTCCGTAATTAGCGCTTTCAACGTATCCGGTTTATTTGTAAGTGTCCACTCGAGACGATTTAAATAGCTTTTCTTCTTTCCAAGACTCTTCACCGTTATGTACACAATCATGACCGACTACCTCCGGATACTTATAATGTCCCCTGACTACCATAATAGTACCATATTTAGGAAAGGACGCCCTTCATGCCTTTAGGAGGAAATAATGAAACTTTCTCTACACATCCAGGCCCTTTTACACTTAAAAATACGTGATATAGACTATTTACACCTATCGCATATGAATAGAACAATGTATAAATTTTTATTATTTCGTCTTCAAGTATGTTTAATTGTCCTTTAATATTTACGGCTTGCCAAAAGGGAACATAGGTTCTATAATTCATATTACAGGAACATACGTTCTTAGTCAATGAAATTCCAACCTCTTCCTTCTGTTTTTGGATATGTGGATTTGAAAATTCATTAAAGAAACAATGTTTGAGCATTCCTTAGCACGGGTATAACCCTCTATTGGAAACTTTGATTTTATGCTTCATTGTTTATTAATCATTTTCAGGAAAACAGCTGGATTGACGCTGCTGAGTAGAGCGTGTTATTTTAAATTGGACATGGAAACTTTTGGAGGGATATGAATGATTGAGATTCGCTTATCCGTTGATTACGATGAATATGAAAATGGTGTTCGCATTTCCCAGCTTATTGACCAGCTCACTGAAAAACCGAACGCAGCTAATATTTCCGTGCTTACGATCGGTGATTGGGGACAAGCCTATGAGAACGGACCTGATGATGCAATCGAATCACTCGTTAAACACAAACATATTTTCACAGGGCTGAGCAGCGTATTTCTTGGAGATATGGACTCGGAGGAATGTGAAGTATCCTGGATTAATCAAACAAACATCGCTCCACTGCTTGAAGCCTATCCTAATCTTCGATCCCTTACCGTTAAAGGAAGCACCGATTTAAGTTTCGAACCCCTGCAGCATGCAGCGCTTCAAGAACTGAAAATTATTTGCGGCGGATTGCCGAATAGTGTAATTGGACAAATCGCTGGCTCCCAGCTTCCTGAGCTTCGCAGACTTGAATTGTATCTTGGTGTAGATAATTATGGGTTTGATGCATCGCTGGAAGAGGTTCTGGCAGTCGCTAATCCAGAGCTATTCCCAAAGCTCACCTATTTGGGCTTGAAAAATAGCGAGATTCAGGACGAGATTGCAATTGCGATTGCTGATTTTCCAATTGTCGACCAATTGGATACGCTTGATTTGTCTTACGGTACTCTAACCGATGTGGGAGCAGAAGCCCTCATAACGAGCGAGCGGGTGAAGAAGCTTAAACATTTGGATCTTAATTACCACTATATGAGCGATAAAATGGTCGAACGCTGGAAAGCAACTGGTCTTTCTGTTGACCTTAGCGATGGGCAAGATGCTGATGAGGATGACTGGCGCTATCCCTATATTACGGAATAATGACCGCCACAGTTTCAGTACAACCCTATTTGTTAATTGGGAACCCAGGCAACAAACGTACGCTTGGCCTACAAGCTGCCAGGCAGAAGCTTGGGCTTCCCCCAGCTATTGTTCTTCCTTATTCGGATCTGCTGAAACGTTCTACCCATTTAGGTGAATCGATTCGGCAGGCGGCAACAAACTCACAGCCCATAGAAGGAAAGCCCATTGTTCTACGGCTGGATGCTCCTGGAGAAAATTCACTTGTGGAGCGTGAATTAATTGCGTGGGGAGCAGAATTTGAAAGCAACAGAAAAGATTTAACTAGCGGTATATCTGTTACTCCGACCGAAGCATTGCGGCTTCCCGAACAATATGGGCGCATCCTTTATCCAGGGCAATGGTACCGTGGCTATTGTCGCCTGCTAGCCGAGCTTCGTGAAGCTGCGCAGCAAAGTGATTTTCCATTCCGCTGGGTCAACGATCCGGCGGATGTTGCCGTTATGTTCGACAAGCGGCGCTGCCAGCAGCTGCTTTCACAAAATGGTGTCCCTACGCCTGCTCTGCCAGCTCCCACTGGCTCTATCCGAGATTATGAATCGCTGCTGACGGCTGTTCAATCGAGCCGTATGAACCGCTTATTCATTAAGCTTGCTTATGGCTCAGGAGCCTCAGGCGTTATCGCCTATCAGCGTCATCCTGTAACTGGCTCAGAAATTGCGATTACAACGATTGGCATAGAGCAGCATAAAAATGAACAGATTTACTACAATTCTGGTAAATTGCAGCGTTATACCGACCATTCAACGATCCGATTAATCATTGACTGGGTATGTCGTGAAGGTGCTCAAATTGAGCGTTGGATTGAAAAGGACAGTATCGATGGCAGCAGCTATGATATTAGGCAGCTTGTCGTTAACGGTTCCCCTTGCCATGCCTTAGCAAGGCTAAGCCGCACTCCTATTACTAATTTACATTTGCGCAATGAGCGTCGCTTAATAACAGATGGCACGCTTTCAGCTGCTTTGAAAAACCAGGTAGAAGATACAGCTGTATCCGCACTTGCTGCATTTAATGGTTCAACGGTCGCTGGAATTGATGTGCTTGTTCAAAAAAAACAGGGCCGGACCTACATATGCGATGTTAATCCCTTCGGTGATTTACTGTATCATGCCGAGCATAAGGGAATGAATACTTACGAATGGCAAATGTCGCTTCTACAGAAGTAAAAAGCCTGCACGGAGAGGATGCTCAGGATGATAGATATGAACCAAATCGTGGGCTCTCATGATATTGTTATGATTACGCTTGATACGCTGCGTTATGATGTAGCCAAGCTCGAAGAATCCAACTGCCGCAACTTATGCGCAGACGGACCATGGGAGAAGCGGCATACGCCTGGCAGCTTCACGTATGCTGCACATCATGCCTTTTTTGGAGGCTTTCTCCCTACTCCTGCCAATACGGATAAAGCATCACATGTGCGATTATTCCACACCAAAAATACAGGTTTAAAAACACATCCCCACACATGGCAGTTTGATGCACCTGATCTTGTAAGCGGCCTTGCCGAAGAAGGATACCGAACGATATGCATTGGAGGAGTCATCTTTTTCACTAAGAAAAATAAGCTGGCAAAAGTACTTCCCGGATATTTTCAAGAAAGCTACTGGCGCATGAATTTCGGGGTAACCAACCCTCGTTCTACTGAGCATCAGGTCAATCATGCTCTAAAGCTGCTGGAGAAGGCTAATATCAATGAAAGATTGTTTCTGTTCCTGAACATCTCAGCTATTCATGGGCCGAATCATTATTTTCTCCCTAGCAGTTCACGTAAAGACTCCATCGAGTCGCAGCGTGCAGCACTCAGATACGTAGACAGCCAGCTTGGCATATTGTTCGATGCGCTGCGAAGCCGCGGCAAAACCCTTTGCCTCGCCTTCTCCGATCATGGAACCGCCTATGGCGAAGACGGATACGACGGACATCGACTCGCACATGAGGTTGTATGGAACGTACCATACCGTGAATTTATTTTAGAATGAAAGAGGAGAGATGCCGGATGTCTATGCCAACATCACTAACTAGACCAGCGGATTTGCCAGAATGGGGCAAGCGCTGGTTCGCCTCCCCTTACCGCTCCTATCTATATTCTTATCCGCATAAAACCGCTTATCGGACACTAACACCGGCGCTGCCGCTTGAGGAACTTTGGAAAGACGAAGCTGCCGATTATTATTTCTTATATATGCACATCCCATTCTGTGGGGTACGCTGCGGATTTTGCAATTTGTTCACCCTTCCTGATCGTCGTACCCATGTGCATGAGCAATATGTAGATGCACTTGAACGTCAAGCTTTGCAGTGGGCTCCCATTATTACAGGAAAGCCTTTTTCCCGCTTCGCCATTGGTGGCGGTACGCCTACATTGCTTGAGGCTTCACAGTTAAATCGGCTGTTTACCATTGCTGAGGATGTTATGGGGCTGGATACATCACAGGCTTCCATTTCTGTGGAGACCTCTCCTGATACGGTGAGTGAAGAGCGGCTGCAAATCTTAAAAGACCGACGGACCGACCGGGTTAGTATTGGTGTGCAAAGCTTTATCGATGAGGAGGCTTCGGCCATTTATCGACCACAAAAGCCAAAGCTTGCTGAACAAGCAATTACGATGCTGCAGGCTTTTGATTTTCCATTGCTGAATATTGATCTGATTTATGGTTTGCCGGGACAAACTGCCGATTCATGGATATATTCATTGGAGAAAGCAATTAGCTTTGCTCCGGGTGAAATTTTCATTTATCCGCTGTATACGCGAGAACATACGATTTTAAAGCCAGATCAAATTCAGCGTCAGGGTACCGATGCACGGCTGGAACTATATCATATTGCATGCGAACGCCTTAAGGCGGCAGGTTACAAGCAATTTTCCATGCGGCGGTTTGCTAAAGACATAACGTTTACGCACAAAAACATTTTACCATTTAGCTGTCAGGAGGAAGGCATGGCTGGACTCGGCTGTGGTGCACGCTCTTATACGCGCGAAGTGCATTATGCGTCCCGTTATGGGGTAAGCGCAGCGGCTACAAGAAGCATCATTGCCGATTATGTTGCAACAGAAAACTTCCAATCCGCGAATTACGGATTTAAATTAAATGTCGCTGAACAGAAGCGGCGGTTTGTTTTAAAGGCACTGCTGCATGCCGAAGGCCTCTCACTTGCAAGCTATTCAGAACGTTTTCGCAGCGAAGCGCTTGCCGATCACTCCGAACTGGCTGAGCTTATTCAACTCGGCTTTGCCCAAATGATGGATGGCGGACAAATCCTTCGTCTAACAGAGCTTGGCATGGCTTATTCCGATGCTATCGGCGATGAGTTTATCTCCGGTGATGTTAGAGAATTAATGGAAGGGTACGAGCTGTCATGAAGGCTGTGCTGTATTATCGGGGGTCACTGTCCTCCTGCAACTATGATTGTCCTTATTGTCCATTTAGCAAAAATAAAGACAGTGCCGCTACGCTGCGCAAAGACGAGGAGCAATTGCATACTTTCATGGATTGGATTCGGGAGCAAGGGCACGCCGGCCATGAATTATCTATTTTTTTCAACCCCTATGGTGAAGCCCTTATCCATCGCTGGTATCGCGAGGCTATGATTGAGTTGTCACATATGCCCCATATTTCCAAGGTAGCCGTCCAGACGAATCTCTCTACTAAGCTAGACTGGACAAGCCTGTTAAATCCAGAGAAAGCTGCTTTTTGGGTTACTTACCACCCCGGTCAGACGACGCTCAGCCAGATGCTGTCACAGTGCATGCAGTTGCACCAACAAGGACTTAATTTTAGCGTTGGAACCGTAGGGCTGCGAAGTGCTTTCGAGCAAATTGAAGCGCTTCGCAGCAACCTGCCAGAGGATGTATATGTTTGGGTGAATGCCTTTAAAGATAAACCTAACTATTACACAGAAGCAGAAATCGCCCGGCTTGAAGCCGTTGATCCTTATTTTCTATGGAATACGAGGGACTATGATAGCTTCGGTCAGCGCTGCTCCGCCGGGTCCTCCGTGTTCTATATTCAAGGAAGCGGTGTCGTCAAACATTGCTACAAAGATCGGCGTATCATCGGACAACTTTATCGGGACGGACTGGAAGGCTTATCCGTAGAACGACCTTGCGGCATGAAGAAATGCGGATGTTATATCGGCTATATCCATATGCCAAAGCTGGAGCTGGGAAATATCTATGAAGACAGTCTGCTGGAGCGAATTCCAACACATTTTCAGCATAAAGAAAAAGTGATCACTTCATAATACAGGTTTCTGTTGTAACTAGACACTACCTGAAAAGGAACTTGTCTATTTCTGTCGAATTGTAAATAATATGATACTTAAAAACACACCCAAACTCAGACTGTTTATTTATATTGTTGTATTTATTAGCTTCCTAACCTGCCTGCATTTCATCTGGAACGCGGCGTTTAACCCCCCTGTCCATCCTGCTGCAAAGCAGGGTGTACTAGATTTGCGCAGCTGGCATTTTACTGACAAAGAAACGATAAGGCTTAATGGTCAGTGGGAGTTTTATCCAAATATTTTCCTTACGCCTGATCCCTTAGGCGCCTCGCCTGGCAGCAAAAGCTGGGCTGCTGTTCCAGATAAATGGGGTAATTATTTAAATAAAGACACTGATGGTTCTGGCTTTGGCTTTGGAACCTATCGTCTCCGTATTTTGCTTCCTGACAATGGCACTCAGCAATTTGGAATCGAGACGATGGCTATTTCAAGCAGCTATGAGTTATTCGTTAACGGCCGTTCTGTATCCAAGCTCGGCCAACCATCAGAAAACCCACAAGAGCATGTAGGGAAGATGTATCCTCTTATTTCTTCTGTTGCAGACACAAATGAGATGAATTTGGTGCTTCATATCTCCAATTATGATTTCCCTGAAGGAGGCGGTATTACCAAGCCGATTAAATTCGGGACGTTAGCCGCCGTTCAGCGTGAAGATTATTTGTTAATTGCTATGCAGCTTATGGTTGCCGTCATCTATATACTTCATCTTATTTATGTAGGCCTTCTTCCTTTGCTTGGCGTTCGGAAGAAAGAGCTCATTTATTTGTCCATCGTTATTTTCTGTATGATGCTAGGTACTCTCGTGGATGATAATAAATTATTGCTCTCCTGGCTGCCTATCCCTTTAGAGTGGAGTATTAAACTATTAAGGCTTAGTTTAATTGGAGCATCTACAATGCTGTTAGCATTCTCCGCCAATTTTTTTCCTATATATCGGAAGGATAAAGCCATACGCGTGTATTTATTGCTATGTGCCCTTTACGCAATCGTCACTTTGTTGCTGCCGTATGAACTAGTTATTTCCTTGTCCCCCCTTAGGATTATGGCGATCTCACTTCCGCCTTTAATTATATTGATTATGATCTTGCGCCTAGCACTTAAGGGTGAGGACAACATGGTTTTCCTCCTTTTTGCTGCTATAAGCCTCGCTTCCAGTATTGTTTGGGCTACCCTCAAATTAAGAACAGAGTGGGATTTGCCTTATTATCCATTTGATTTAATTTTTGCATTTATCTGTTTTGCTTCCTTCTGGTTCAAACAATTTCTGCAAACTAGAACCAATTTGGAGCAGCTTGCTTATAAACTGCAAAAAGCCGATAAAGCGAAAGATGAATTTCTCGCTAATACTTCTCACGAGCTGAGAAATCCGCTGCATGGCATGATTAATATGGCGCAGACCGTATTGGCTAATACGACCCATTCCATTAATGAAGCAAGCAAAAATAATTTAATGCTGATCATTACCGTTGGACGCCGCATGTCGCTGCTGCTTAATGATTTGCTCGATGTCACACGTCTTAAGGAACGAGATATTCATTTGAATAAGGAAAGCATCCGGCTGCAAAACATCATTTCCGGCGTATTTGATATGCTGCGTTATTTAACGGAGGACAAACCCGTTCAGCTAGAAATGAATATATCCCGTTCATTTCCTAAAATAATTGCCGATGAAAATAGGCTGATTCAGATTTTATTTAATCTCATCCATAATGCTGTTAAATTTACGAACGAGGGTATTGTTAGCGTTCATGCAGCAGCGATTGGGGATAAAGCCTATATCCACATACAGGATTCTGGGGTCGGCATAGATACAGACGTACAGCGCACTATTTTTCAAGCTTACGAGCAGGGTGATTCCAGCATGACCGCCATGAGCGGCGGTATTGGTCTCGGGCTCAGCATTTGCAGGCAATTAGTCGAGCTACACGGGGGTGAGCTAACGGTACAGTCGGTTCCGGGTAAAGGTTCTACGTTCACCTTCACCATGCTCCTTGACGCCCATGCAGCTGCCGACGAACCAGAATTTACGCTGCCAAGCGAAGCTGAAACAGCCGTGTCTACAGAAGCCGTCATTGCTGCTAATTCTCAATTACTGCGTCTTGATCAGAGACAAGCGGCATCCGACACAGAACAAAATAAAGCCACTGTCCTTGCCGTAGATGATGATCCTATTAACTTAAAAATATTATCCAGCTTGCTGGATTCAGAGTTTTATGAAGTGGCTACCGTCACGAGCGGCAAAAAAGCACTCAAGCTGCTTGAAACGAAGGAGTGGGATCTAGTTATCGCCGATGTTATGATGCCGCAAATGTCGGGCTATGAGTTGACTCAAACGATTCGCAAACGATTCAGCATATCCGAGCTGCCGATTTTATTGCTGACTGCTCGCAGCCGTCCCGAAGATGTCAATACAGGCTTTATGGCAGGCGCAAATGATTATGTTACTAAGCCTGTCGATGCTTTGGAGCTCAAGTCTCGCGTACAAGCTTTAACTGACCTGAAACAAACGGTAAATGAGCGGCTGCGTATTGAGGCGGCTTGGCTTCAAGCACAGATTCAACCTCATTTTCTATTTAATACGTTAAATTCCATCGCCTCCTTAAGTGTGATTGATCAATCGAGGATGGTGCAATTGCTGGAGGAGTTCGGAAAATATTTGCGAGCGAGCTTTGATATGAAAAATTCAGAGCGCGTAGTTCCGCTTCAGCATGAGCTGGATCTGCTTCATTCCTATCTATTTATTGAGAAAGAGCGCTTCGGCAATCGCCTGCAAATTGAGTGGGAGCTTGATGACTTGCCATGGCTTCGTATTCCGCCGCTTTCCATTCAGCCGCTTGTAGAAAATGCCGTGCGGCATGGAGTGCTGTCCCGTTCAAGTGGGGGCACTGTGCGTATTCACCTGAAAGGATACGACGATTATACTGAAATTGCGATTATAGATAACGGGGTCGGTATGGAAGAAGAGAAGGTCAGAAGCGTGCTGGAGCAAAACCGTGGAGGAATTGGCCTCCGTAATACGGATCGTCGTTTGAAACAGCTGTACGGCAAGGGATTATGCATCGAAAGCACAGTAAAACAAGGTACGGTTGTTCGCTTTTCTATCCCAAAATCCTCAACCGATGAAGCAAATTTAAATGGGATATAAAACAAGTATAGAAATTGTATAGATGTTCCGTGTATAATGTTGGGGAACAAAAAAAATAACTATGGTGATAAAACATGCGCTTAAAAAAATGGGTTAAAATTCTCCCGACTTCCATTATGATTGCTGTAATAGCGGGAATGCTGGTGCTGTTTTTCACACAATTGTTCAGACTCCCCGAGCCATTCTTCTCTAATCAGAACCTTCCTTTCTTCTTCAACACCCTAATGGTCATTATCATTACCGTTCTTATTATTATCTTGCGTGCCATGCTTGTTGAGAGAGCAGTATTGAAGAAGCTTGCCTTTAGGGACGGTATTACGGGTCTTTATAATCGACATGGGCTTGAGCAATTTTGGAAAACATATCGCAGCAAAAAAAGTATGGCGATTCTCTATCTGGATTTGGATCACTTTAAAGAAATAAATGATCGTTTCGGCCATCATGTTGGAGACGCACTGCTTCGGGAGGTCAGCGTTCGCTTACAGCAGGTGGAGTCTAAAAAACATCGTGAGCTATTCCGGATTGGCGGTGATGAGTTCGTGATGATTCTCAAAAACTGCGACCCTATTATAGCAAAGCGGGCTGCCACGCAAATTTTGGAAAAGCTGACGACACCTTACGCAGTCGAAGGTTATCACGTGTTAATTACCGTTAGTATCGGTATTCGGATGTGCACGGCCCGCAACGCTGAGCATGATATGCTTGTGAAAGAAGCGGATGCTGCGATGTACGTAGCCAAGAAACAAGGCAAAAATGGATTTTTTGTATTCAGGGAAGGAAGAAGCAAACTTCCAAAAGAGAAATATGGCAATATTAATCAAGCCAAGCCGTAAAGTCAATAAGCAAGGAGTTCTACACCTTCCGCTTGTTTAGTGGATCATGTGGTACTCCTTGCTTTTTTACGTTTCTATCAGCTTTCAATTCCTTTTATAGTGTCTCCATTTGACGGGCATGCACAATTAACCTGTGAGTCGGGTTGATGAGCGGATCGCAAGTAATGAGTGTAAGCAATTTGTCACCGGGAACACTATCTAATACTGACAGCTCGGTTGGCTCGACAATAAGGGTCTCGTACACTTTGTAAACATATTTTGCATTACTGGTCTGTACGACAATTTCATCGCCAATTTCTACTTCATTCAGCCGATTGAATAACCTTCCGGTTGTATGGGCACGATGCGCTGCGACAGCCGCATTGCCCTCCTCCCCAAACAAAGCAGTCTCTCGCATATGAACGGCCGCATGCTTCATATTAGCCTTTGTAGCGCCATCTAAGATCGGTAATAAGACATCAATACGATCTATCGTAATTGTTGCAATGGGCTTGCCATTTTGAAAATCGTTTAATAGAGAAGCTGCCTCATCCTCGGTTTCTTCTCCTGCATTTAACATATTATTTAGCTGTGCGTAGCTTTGTGCGGCCCCCGTATTTACAGGCTGTGGCGTATCCATGAGCAGGAGCGCTTCTTTTAACAGCTTCTTCTGCTCCCGATCAGCCATCCATTCATTCCACTGCGGATAAATGAGCAGCAGCACTCCGACTGCTACCAATATAATTGCGATTTTACGCAAATTCTCAGCTCCCTCTGCTTATATGTTGCTTAACTAAACTGAATAGGCTTCTCTATTATGCAGAGCCTGGCTCTACAGTTTCTCTACAGCCCGCACACTTCAATTAAAAAAACCTCCAAAACGAATGAAAAGTCTTCGTTTTGGAGGCCTTATGCGCAGAATATCAAATTTCTTTTACTCTGATGAAGCTTGCTGCATCACATTTACGAACGTGAGCGTTTTTTTCTAAGCAATATCGCTCCAAGTGCAATTAATGCAGCACCTGCAAGCTGGATAGGCAATTGACTGGACTCACCTGTCTTCGGAAGTGTGCCTTGGTTATTCGGTGCTGGCGTATTTCCATCTCCATCTGAATCCGATTCCTCAACTACCCCGAGCGGGATTTCATCCACATCGATTTCAAACAATATTTCCTCTTCGATACCGTCAGCATCTTTTACGATAATAGAGAAATCATCTTTGCCTGTATACCCTGGATCAGGTGTATACACCCATTGTCCATTATCGTCAACCGTTACTTGTCCGTGCTCCGGTTGCTTGCCAATATCTACATTTCCACCTTTTGGCACGTCAACTTTACCTTCAACTGGCGTATTTTCCTGTGTCTTATCTTTCTCTATGACAGGAGTCGCTGTTGGTGCTGGCGTCGGTGTGCCTGACTGCTCAGGACTTGGAGCCACCGGCGTTGGTGTTGGCGTTGTAGGCGTCTCCGTTACAACAGGCGTTGGTGTAGGAGATGGTGTCGCTGTTGGTGTAGGTGTCGGCGTTGGTACTGATGGGTTGCCCGAATTTCCACCTGGACTAGTTGGCTTATAAATAAGCCCAAGGTCAATCGTCAGGTCTTCCCAGCCACGCGGCGCCCCTTCACCAATAACGATAACTTCTGTGTATCCATCTACCTGTTTGTTTGAATCTTCCTCAGCAGAAACACCGTCTGCCTCAGCTTTTGTTACTGTGTAGCCGACTGGCACAATAAATTTCACAAAATATTGTCCGCTTGGCAGTTGATCAAACAAATAGTAACCAGGATTTCCACTCGCATCATTTGCTGTAGTGGTTTCTCCAATTTGCTCTTTGTTTTGATTAAAAAGCTGTACGGTAACGCCATTTTGGCCATCCGTAGCCAGTTCATCCTGCTTGCCGTTGTCATTACGGTCAAACCACACATAATTGCCAATAACCCCTTTGGCAACTACGCCAAGGTCAATCGTATGATCAACCCAGCCAGCCGTTTCATTAATAATGATTTTGGCTGTTATGCCGTCTGCATCCGTTGCATTGGAATCAAGAGCGGTGTTCGCTCCTTGCTCCGCGCTTGTTTTCACATAATCGCTTGGCAAAACGAATTGAACATAATATTCGCCTGCAAGCAAATTATCGAATAAATAATAGCCCGGCTTGCCGCTTGCATCATTCGCTGTTGTCGTTTCAGCTACAGGCGTACCTGTGCTGCTGCCTTTATACAGCTTAACCACAATGCCATTAATACCGTCTTTCTCATCTTCGTTCTGCAAGCCATCGCGGTTGCGATCGAGCCATACATAATTCCCGATTTCACCGCGTGGAACAAGACCCAAATCAATCGTCAAATCATTCCAGCCTGCTGGTCCAATCGCAATGACCTCGGTTATTCCTTGGCCATCCGTTTTGTTCGAATCCACATCTGGTGCTCCAGCTTCCGGCTTAGTTACACCGTATTCCGCCGGAATGACGAACTGGACATGATAGTCGCCTTGCGGCAATCCAGCAAATAAATAAAATCCTGGTTTACCATTTTCATCATGCGTAACGGTCTCAGCCAATACATGGTTTGCATCGTCATAAAGCTTAACGATAATGCCATTAATGCCTGTTTCCGCTGCATCTTGCAGCCCATCTTCATTACGGTCAAGCCATACATAGTTGCCGATGGAGCCACGCTCATCCGAAACGACAGGTATTTCATGCTCAGTCGTCACTGGCGGCGTTTCATTCGAAACCGCTTTGGCCACATTGATAATAGAAGCCGCTGCTGTATCTACTGACGTTACCTGGTATGAATACGTAAATTCCTTGGATTCCCCAGATTTCAGTGATGGAATGGTTGGTATGCCAGATACTTTTGTATCGGTAATCACAACATTCGTTAAATCGCGCTTGCCTGTATTGGTTACTTTAACCGTGTAGTTAATCCAGCTTCCTGCTGCTGTATCGGAAACAGCGACTGCACTGCCCTTTTTCTCAATCTTGAGCCCTGCTGTCGGAATGCTGGCCTCATCCTTAATTGGATCAGGGGATTCATTGTAATATACGGTTGCTACATTATCCAAATCTGTCAAATCCAAATCTGCATCTGTGACGCGGTATACGCCCTCAAGCGTCAGTCCCGCTCCTGCTGCCAGATTTTTAATGATGATAGACGGATTCGTGCCGGTGCTTACCAGTTGACCAATAATGTCTGGCCTGTCATGGCTGCCGCTATTCAAGGCAATTTCCTCGCCATTATACGTCAGCTTAGTAAACTCAAAGCCGGCTTGCAGTCTATCAAGCGCATCTGAAATTTTAAAATTATGCAAAGTAACAGAAGAGGTATTTTTCAAAGAAAGCTTATAATGCACATCGTTTCCTACCACTACATACTGCTGCGAAGGAGCAATCGTGGAGGAGCCTTGCGTCACACTCGTAATTTCTTTCTCGAATGTGATGGAAGGGTATGAACCGCCCGTAGGTGATGCTGTTTCGATTAGTCCCAAATCGATTGTCGGAATTTTACCAGCTGTACCTAAGCTGATCGTATCCGTACGATATGGCGTATAACCGTCTACAGTAGCGCCTTTCGTTACCAGATTGGAGTCATTGTCATTCGTATGGCTTGGATCTGCTCCACTCACATTTGCAGTCGTTGGCATGTAGCGATCCGGCAGCACAAACTCTACGAAATAATTGCCTGCCTCAAGTCCCTGGAACAAATAATAGCCTGGACTTCCATTGTAATGATAGCCCGTCTTGCTTGACTTGAACGGCGTCGTTTCACCTGCTTTGTACAGATTTACGGTAATGCCGTTAATACCTGCACCTTGACCGCTGTCGCCCGGATATTCTTCATCCTGCGTGCCATCGCGGTTGCTGTCGAACCAGACAAAATTTCCGATTTCGCCAAGCGGTACATGCTCGTTGTTCGGGTGAATCAGGAAGCCGACTTTGTTAGGGGCTGTTGGAAGCATTTTGCTGCCTTCATCATTGCCTGCACCGACTTCAGTTGCTTGAATGGCAAAAGAGTTCCAAGCTACTTCATTGGTCGGTGCTCCTACAGGGGCATCCATTTTCCAATCCAATACGATATAGTCGCCTGGCGCAAGACCAGCTGATCCATCACTGCCTACAATGTTCGACAGCTGGAAGTATAGCGACTTGATGTCTGTCAAATCATCCTTCTGATAATTGCCTTGTTCGATCCAGCCTTGCTTGCTGTCATTCACATTCGTGAAATTAACAACCTGCTCCTGATTAACCGACTTGCTGTAATAGGTGGACAGCGTGTAGTTCACCGTTCTGCTTCCCGCTGCCGCTGAAGATGTAAAGGTTTTATTGCCGGACGAGAGTACTTCCGACAGGTTAGGCTGCCACTGCGTGCCCCTTGCTTCATAAGGTGAACTACTGTTGACGCGCAGCGCATTATCGCCTACATGCGGCAAAATATCCAGCACATCAATGACGCCAAGTCTCGTATTACCGCTATTGCGTACCGCCAAACGATAATCTGCTGTTCCGCCTTCATACGTTACGCTGTAACGCGGATACTCAGTGTATGCAATATCGCCATCATAATCGAATGGCTGTACGGGAATAGCCGGTATTCCATCATACGTAGCATCATCTGCTGCCCGGAAAATAGGCTCCAGATCGCCTTGATTCCATTTTGTCGACTGTACGAGCGACGCTTTGCGTACCGTTACATTCGCAGAGGCATGAACAAAAAATTCATCCGTTCCCGCTGTTGGATCAAAGCCAATGACTGTATCTTTAATCGCATTGTTGCGTGTTTGCCATGCTGGCAAACTTTGCGGCTTATCCTGTGCGGAGTCCCCTGTATGCCAGAACTCTGTATTAGGATCGCTTGTTGTAATATACATATCGTTCGTATAGGTTGTACCTTGAGGCGTACCCGCACGAACCTCGCCTTTATAGCTGATTTCAAAGCTTGTGCCTGGAGCAAAAGAAGTGCCGTCGGACCATGACCATTTGACAAGAGTCCGTCCAGTACCGTTCCAGTTTTTATCAACAAGCTCTAGCTGTGGAGCACTTGCTCCAGCAGGCGTGCCCGTAAACGTAAACGAGGCTGCCAGCGCCGCAGCAGGATCGGCTATTTTAGGGTTGAGGTAATAATCAAAGCTTGTTGGCAATAAATCATAGACAACTGGATTAATATAAGGTCCCGTTGCTTTAATATCATTGCGAACCGTTAAAGTGAACGGCACTGTGCTGAGCGGACGGAAATTTCCCGCTCCAATCGCTTTATTAGCAACAAGCCATGGCTTCTCATTGTTGATGTTGAAATCTGCTTGAGCCGTTTTTTGAGGCTTATTATCCCATTGACCTGGAACGGTAACATTCAGTGCCTGATAATCCAGAGACACTTGATTCGTTACTTGATCGCCGTGAACGACAGGAGCATTCGTACCGTTAGCAAAGTCTCTAACCGTTCCTGTAATTTCAATGCCGCCAATTGTACCGCCTGGAGCCAAAGTGCTGAACGACCACTCCAAAGCAGCCAAATATTCGCCTGCATTGAGCACAATGCGGTTCGTACCAGCTGTCGTGCTCACTGTAATTGTGCCGTTAGGCGCAAGACTGCCGCTATACGCATGCCAAGTTTCAGTCACGCCATCGCTTGTTTTATAACGAAGCTGGGATGTGAAAACATTTGGCATTTTAATGCTGCTGTAATCCATTTCCACAGGCAGCACATCTGTCAATACCAGGTTCGACAAAGAGGTATTTACATTTGTTCCCGTATTGCTGATGCCGCCGATGTTGAACTTCTGGGTTTGGCCATGCCAGCGATACTGGTAAACGCGCGACTTGGTTAAACCGGAAACGCCAGATACCGGCTCTCCGAATTTAGTTGTCACATCAGCGTCAGGATCAGTGACCGCCCCGTCACCCTCGAGCGTATAGCCGCTCAAAATTTCAACGTTGTTTTTGCGCTCAAGCGGTGTTCCGGTCGGATGACCATACCCTAAATCGTCAGGGAATGTGACCGATACTTTTGCTTCAAAAGATTGTCCGGAAGCCAGCTCAATGTTCGACCAAGTGATCGTACGAGCAGTTGAATCATAGATGCCACTTTCTGTTGAGTCCACATATACGGCATCTGGCGGCAGCGTATCGACTAACGTCGCATATTTCAAGCTGCCAGGATTCGTATTGCCCGCTTCGCCTTTAATGCCTACCGTATACTCAACCGCTCCGCCAATAATTGGAACTCCGCCGCCAAATCCGGTGTCTTGGCTTTTGTAAGCCCACCATTTGTCATAGGTTGAGGCAGTTGGTGTCGCCGTCGGTGTTGCTGTAGGCGTCGGTGTAGCTACTGGATTCGGGTCCGCGTTAATCGTTACATTCGCCGATGCTGTTGTACTTTCCGCTGAATCAACGAGTGTAATCATCGCCGTATTCGTCGTAGGAACAACCGAACTTGAGCCAGTCGGCTTCGCTTTCACTGGAATTTCCAGCTTCACCGAAGTACCGGAAGGCAGTGGATGTGCATTAACCGTAAGGGTTTGGCCGTTTTTCGTATCCCAGCCTCCATCCTCCCAGCCATCCACAATTTCAAATTGTGCCGGTACAGTATCAACAATCGTTACATTCTTACCAACATGAGTCGCGCCATCCGCCTGATACAAGATGGTATACTTGAAGGTATCGCCTACATTAACGGTGCTCACACTAGCTGTCTTTGTAAAAGTCAGTCCTGTAATCGGACCTGCTGCCTGTATTGGCGCTGCGAATGGCTGGAATGCGGCTTGCAGCAGCAAAACGAGCAGCATGATCCAGGAAATCTTTTGCCTGATCGCTCTCTGTCTACTTGCGGGCATCATATCAATCCTCTCTTTTTCTCTATCTTGTCTAGTTGTTCTATTGTTGTGATTACCTCACGAAAGCCAAGTTTTTCTCCATCCTCTCCCTCCTTGCATTCAAATAAGAAAATTATATCTAGCCCAACTGTACAAAAACTTTACAAGCTTCCCCTTCATTCGATAGCCTAAATAACAGCAAAAAAAGCTCCGCCCATCCCTTGAAGGATAGACGAAGCTTCTGTACGTGCCTATTCATTTCTATGTGCTTAGATCCGTTTAATAGACTTTAGCAGCTGTATAACGCGAGCTGTCTTTAATCATTTTGCCCGCTTTCTTGCTGTTCTTCATGCCAGCATCAAGCGTCGTATCGATCGTGATCCATTTGCCGTCCAAATATACTTCATTCCAAGCATGATAGTTAGATACATCGGACGCTTTGCCCGTCACCATTTTAGCCGGAATGTCCACGCTGCGAAGCATGCCTGCCATTAATGCAGCATAACCGTAGCAAATGTCTTTCTGCGAGCTAAACGTACGATCGATTTGTGGCAAATAATCGTTGGTCACCTTAGCTGCAAGCTGATGATCGTAAGAAATATTCGCTACAATATATTTGTAAATTGCCGTTACCTTCTCGGTATCCGTCTTTTTCCCCTTAGTCAGTTCCAATGCTTTCTTGACCGCTTTGCTGTTGCTGCTCCAGTCAATATTTTGAATGGAGTTTAAATAGACGAGGCTGCTGTCACTCAAATTCAAGGTAACTTTGCCTGTTTGAACTGCTCTATATTTATTGGTTCCACTGACGTTTTCCAATAATGTAATCGTATAGTCTCCATTGCCCAGTTGAAGCGCAAACCACTCTTCTGTCTGGTTTGCCCGGAGCGCATATGTGTAATTTTTGCCGTCTTTGGCTACAACCAGCCTTGTATCTATGCCCGACTTGACCTCATAACGAATACCAATGCTTCCTTTATCCACATTGGATTCATCGAGCCAGCTTGTCCCAGCTGCTGCCACTTGAGCAGTTGCTTGCGGGAACACGGACAGTATCAATGCAAGCAAAATCATAACCGTTAAACTTTTGCGCATAAAAAAAACTCCCTTCGGTGGCTAGGCTACCATCTAAATAATAGAGAAGGCCCTTTAGCTTTGCGTCCCTGCCTTTCGACAGGTTTGCCGTTATCGTGTAAAGTTTTGTAAGTGGTGTTAGGTAGAAGAACTACCTTATATTAATCTATGATTATCTCTAGTATATACCCATTATTTGCAACAAACAATACGTTAAACCTTTTTTATTTCCAGGCTGAGGCTTGTATTTTCTGGCTTTTCTTCATCCATCTCCGCTTTAACCGTTTCATAAAAGGCTCTTCTTTCCGCTCTTTAAGCATGCCCTTTACATCCCTTAGCAGGAGCATATACCGCATTTCATCCTCATGCTTCAAGCTTTGAAACTCTTTCAAATGTTCAGCGCCCATCCCACTTCAGCTCCATCATACGTTTTATCAATCCTTTTTCGGCTGATAAAATTCTGATACCCGAACCAGCGTTTAGCTGCTTTTGACCGTATAAAATTTTTGGAATCTCCAAAACTTCCTCGGTCCTGTCGACAAATAAAGCCAAGCAAAAAAATCACGAATACCGTCATCCACGATTCCCTCATTGTACCGATAAAGCTGCCGCTGATAGTTCAGGCGACATATTTCTACCCCATCCCACCAAAAAGAGAACGTGTTTCGCTTGTCGTCATGCTCCAGAGCAATAATAAATTTCCCTTCCGAAAGCTGAAAATATTGCTTGTCATAGAAAAACAAAGGCCCCTCAGAAGTAGCTGTAATCCCAATAAAATGACCTCGATGATGGGTATAAAAGCCTCGAACGATCGTGTAATCGGTCACTTGATTTAAATTCAGCTGTCGTAGGTGCTGGGCTCCCTCGCTTATACAGCAAGCCAGCTCAGGATAGCGAAAATGGCGAATGACGTTTATTTGCCGTTTCTCGGTTATCATCATCTTCTTCAACCATTCCTTTGAACATGCTATTTTTTGAAAATGAAGCCCGTAAAGCTTGTCCGTCTCCATTTTCACCTGCTCCTCCATTATAAATAAGGCAACTCTACAATTTCTCGACAAAATCCCTGTTTAATCTCGAAAAATTTACAAAATAGGCCCTACAACGTGCTAACGCTGCTTTTCCACTCTTTATACCATTCTATAATGTACGCGCTTGGCTGCTCGTTCAATTCTTCTATCAGCGCGGCGGTTAAAACATTGTACTGCTGATTAACCATAAGATGATTTCCTTTAGACGCATACAGCTGCATTAAGGCAAAATAAGCCTCTTCCGCTTGCGCATGCTCCTCTATAATCCGAATATATCCAGCAATCGCTTTATCCAGCTGACCATGCTCGACATGCCATTCTTCCAATCGATAGGAAGTATTCAGCCATAACCGTTTCAGCCGCTGGCGCTCGCTCTCCGCCCACCAATAATCATAATCCTTTAAATAATCGCCTCTATAAAGATTCATAGTCTCTTCGTATTCCGCAAGCGTTGCAGCCGCTAGCGGCGGTGCGGCAGCAATGCCCCGCTCCCATTCCTCTACATCGAGCACAACCTGATTCAGCGTCATTATGTATCCTTCTGTTGTATTGGCAATGTGAAAACACTTTCCAAACTGATCTAGCGTTTTCCTAATATGGTACACAGTCGTATACAGCTGGGCATATATTTTTTCAGTCCCATTATCGGGCCATAGCAAATCGATTAATATCGATTTTCTTACAAGCTGTTCGCGATGCTGGAGCAAATACAGAAACAACTCCTGCGCCTTCGTTGTACGCCACCTTATGGCTGCATCCTTTTTCCCGGAAAACTCCACACTGAACTGCCCCAATAGCTGCAAAACCAGATGCTGCTCCTCATTCGCATTTTTCACTGACTGTAGAGCCTGCTCTTTATCCTTCGCAGACGAATCCAGCCGCTTCTGAATCCGTTCCATCGTTTTCAATAAGCGCTCAGGATGAATCGGTTTGACGACATAATCCAGTGCATTCAGCTCAAAAGCTTTCACTGCGTATTCATCATAAGCGGTTACAAATACGATATTCAGCTCCGGCCTGACCTCAAGAAGCTGTTCAGCAAGCGCAATGCCACTCACTTCAGGCAAATTAATATCCAAAAATACGACATCCGGCAGATCGCGTAAAATCCGCTCTTTCCCGGTCATCGGATCCTCATATTTCCCCAAAACCTCTACGTTATTTAATTTCACGAGTTGTCGCTCCAAGTAATCCAAAGCGAGGCATTCATCATCTACAAGGATAACCTTCATGCTTTACTCCTTTAATATACGAAATAACCACTCGTTCACAAACTCTGCCATGCTGACAACAATTATAATCCAGTTAAATAGTTGCCGCAATCATTTGGCTTGAATAGCCGTTACAAATTCAGGAAAATTTGCATATTAAAAAGAGCAGCATTTGCTAAACCTCAAGTAGGCTAAACGCTTGCTGCTCTTACGCTCTGCGGTTAGGGTTTTGTTCAAAGGCAAAACTCGCAGCGATAATGGATAGAATGGACGATCCAGTTGTTCTGCTAGATAGTCTACCAGGCGTTGACGCCCAACTGTTCAATCGTTGCCTGAATAAAAGCAGGCTCGTCCTCTGGTGTACGGGAAGTAATCAAATTGCGATCTACCACGACTTCCTCATTACGAAAATGTCCCCCAGCTGCCAGCACTTCCTGCTCCAGCTCCGGATAAGCTGTAAGCGTCCGTCCCTGCAGCAACCCAGCCTCAGCCAACACTTGCGGGCCGTGACAGATGGCGGCAATGGTTATACCTTTTTCATCAGCATCTTTTACGAAAGCATGCACGGCCGCATCCTCCTTCAAGTGGGAGGGGGATGCCCCGCCAGGGATAATAATCGCCGCATAGTCGCTTGCCTTTGCCTCATTAATCGCCAGATGCGACTTATAGGCAATTGTGCCTTGCTTGCCCTTCAATTCCTCATTGCTGCGCAAGCTTATAATAACCGCCTCATGGCCATTTTTCACCATTTCATCATACGGATTTTGCATTTCGGAATCTTCAAAGCCATCGGCCAGCAGAAAAGCCACCTTCTTCATTTGCGTCATCCTTTACACGCTCCTTCTTGTTTGGGCTCTATTTTACTTTACCCTAAAAAAAGGATTCGCAAACAAATCCTGATGCTCAGATGCGATCAACGATACACGAGCATCCTCCCGCAATAGTCGCATTCCTCGCTTTGCATTGGACGCAACAACTTACTAGCACCGCAGCCTGGGCAGCTGATTGTTTTAGGCACGGACGGTGGGGCAGACGGGGGCGGGGGGCTTTGCCTAGCATTATGAACCGCTATCCGTTCCGCTAAACGGGCTGCCGCTGCTGCTTGCTCCTCGGCCTCCCACGCAGCTCTCCGCTCTTGCTCTTCATTCTCGGCCGTACTTCTCTCAAGCTCTAGCTCTTGCTCCGCGCTCTGCAATTCAAGTCGCAGGGATTCTATTGCTTCCCTAATCGGCTTCTGGACTGGTTCACGTTCTGCAAACTGTAAAACAAGGTGAACTAAAATCCACGCTGGGAAAATAAAAATCACGGAATAAAGAAGTATATTCAGCAGTAATTTTCCCTGATATGAATCCGGTAATACAATTATATAAAAGATAACTCCAATAATTGGCCATACCGATCCAATTATATACACACCGATTTTCTCGCTTCTCTCTAGCATAACTCATCCCGCCTCTGTAGCTTCATCCACTTTCTTCTATTTTAATGATGTTCGCTCCCAAGTCTTGTTGCTCCTAATATAAATATGACCACCGCTGTTATCCCGAAATATTTACCGAAAAATAAAGCCTGCTCCGCGAAGGACTTCTCTCCTCCCCAATAGTACGGTGTGAACAGCATGCCATTCACAAGGCATCCGATTGCAATGATTTTAAGTACTCCACCCATCTCGCTTCCTCCTCTTCCTTTCGTTACAAAGACGACACCCTGCTCCCTAATAAAAAGAGCAGCATCCGTTAACCTCTACATAGGCTAAACGATTGCTGCTCTAATCACCTCCGCTCCTACCATGCAGGCACTGCTCGTGTTAACTGTACACCAGCATCGTTCCGCAGTAGTCGCATTCCATGCTCTGCATAGGCTGCAGCACCTTTCTCGCGCCACAGCCCGCACAGCTGATACTTTTGGGCATGAGGGGTGGTGGAGGTGGAGACGACGGTGGAGGCGGGGGCGGTGAAGTACGGCTCTTCGCTTCACGCCTTGCCACTGCCTCCGCTTCTGCGCGAATAGCCGCTAGCGTCGCTTCCTTCTCAGCCTCTAGCCTAGCCGCTTCTTCGGCTTCTTCCTCCTCTTCGGCTCGTTCACGCTCTTCTCTTGCAAGCTCCTGTTCATGCTCCAGCTTCTGCAGCTCCAATCGAAACTGGACAAGATACGGCTCCTGTTCATCTAAATATTTTTGCTTCCATTTAAAACGCCTGTTCTTCCTTGCCCCGACACAAATAAGGCAAGCACCAGGAAATAAAAAGACGACAATCCAAGAGGCTATGATGCCATCTACTCCATAACCTGACTGGGGCAATGTATTAGGATATATGATGAGACCTAAAGCAGCCCACAATACGCCAATTGCCTTATGCCAAAAACCAGCTGCCATTTTCATTCACCCCGTCTTTCGCTCCGTATGGCATAGGAGCCTTTACACCTAGCGGTATTCAATATTTGCATGGCAATATTCACAGAGGATCGTTTGTTTAGGCCATAGCATTGTATGGTTGCCGCAGCTTGGGCAAGCAACAGACTTTCTCCCCTGTCCCGAGCTGCTCGCAGGAGCCCTGCCTTCCCTTGCCTGCTCCCTCTGCAGCCGCGCATGCCTCATTTCATCGGCCATTTTTTTAGCTTCTAACGTGTTCTGTTGTATGGTAGCATGGCTCACCCGAATGTTGGCAACCCATGAGGCATCCTTCTTCTTCTCTCCTTTGGCAGCAAAATAAGCCAGTAAAAAAAAGAACAGAGCGGGTAGAATCGCTCCAAAAATATATAACCCTACTTTTTGTGAAAATAAAAGTGAACTTGGCCTATTATCATATTCCCCTAGCATATAGCCTACCACTAGCAAAAATCCCACGCCAATTACGCGAAACGTCAAACTCATGAAGCTTTCCCTCTTTCCCAGCAGCAACGCCATTACGTCTCACACGCAGTAATGTGCTGCTTTTGATAGCTGCCACGGCCCAACACTTGCCCCTCCCATGAACTGCACACGAGCTGCATAGGAGCTATGCTCTGCCAGCAAGTCCATGCCCGCATTCTGGGCAAAACTTCTGCCCTGCCTGAACTTCATGACGGCATCCCGGACATTGCTGGCTGCCGCTGCTGTTATTGGTGCCGCAATGCGGACAAAACTTGGCGCTTGCGGCCACTTGCTCCCCGCAGCCTCTACACGGACGCGGCAGCGTCTCGCCGCAAGCGCTGCAATTGACTGCATCGTCCGCACAATCCGCGCCGCAGCTTGGACAAGGATTATAAGCATCACCGCAGTTGGCGCAAAACTTAGAATTTTCCCGATGCGGCATGCCGCATTTATCGCAATTATGGATGGGCCTAGGCACTCCCGCCTGACCGCCGGCGGAGCTGCCAGCAAGCCCTTTGCCGCAGCTGTTGCAAAATTTCGCCTGCGCATCGTTGCGGCTTTGGCAGCTTGGACAAACCTGAGCTGCGCCTGCTGCACCATATAGCTGCTCGCCCAGCTGCCCAAATTGGCTGCCGAAAATGCCGCCAATTCCCGCTCCCATGCTAAGTCCGAGCGCTGCGCCCATGACGCCGGCTTGCGAGCTGCCTTCATTTTTCGCTGCGCCCTCCAGAGTGTCGAAGGTACGCTCCTGCTGGTAGTTATAGCCGATAATGTCCATCTCTGCTTTGCGCGCAAGCGCATCACGCAGCCGTTTCAGCGAGGCATCATCCTCCGGCGTACTGATCGAATCAATGAAGAAATTGACGAGCCGAATGCCGAAGGGATGCATCAGCGCGCCAACCCGTTCCTCGACATGCTTGGAAATTTCGCCGATGTAGGCGTTGATTTCAAGCAAGCTCACTTTTTTGAACACCAGATAAGAAGAAAGCAGCTCATTAATATTCATCATAATCATGCCGCGCAAATATTTGGACAGCGTGTCCTGATTAAACAGCGGAAGCGTTCCGACCAGCTTCGACAAAAACTGGCGTGAATCCTCAATTACAATACCGAACTGGCCGAAAGCCCGAACCGGAATAACAATATTGTATTTCGGGTCCTGCAATTGAATCGGCGACGCCGTTCCCCACTTCACATCGAGCGACACCTGCTTGTTCACAAACCACACCTCGGCCGAGAACGGCGATCTTCCGCCAAAAGGGATATTAACCAGCTGGTTTAAAATCGGTATATTAAGCGTACTAAGCGTATGCCTGCCAGGCCCGAATAAATCTAGCGCCTTACCGCCCTTGAATAGCAGCGCCTCTTGCGTATTATTAACAATTAGCTGCGTCCAGGTTCCTAGCTCCGCATTCGGGTATTTCCAAGCGTATACGTCCGGAGAACCGTCGTATTTGACCACCTCTACTATAGCCATTCCCTCTCACCTCTATCATGCTGACATTTTCAAATCTATTAAAGCTTCTATCTCTATACATTTAATAATAAGAACAATTTTCCTGTTTTTCAACAAAATTATGTTCCATATTCCACATATTTGAGCGAATTTCGCCAGCTTTCGACTTTGGCAAACCTAATCATAAGAAAAAAGACATGGATCGATAATCCTGTCCCACCTAGGCCAGTCTATCATCCATGTCTTATCGTTTAGCTTACATTCAGCTTATCGTTTAGGCTTGCGGCTATGCGCCATATTGCTCGATTTTGATCAAATTCGTCATACCGGATAGACCAACTGGCGCTCCTGACTCTTGTCACCCGATACTTTTCAAGTTGAGTTTTTACATGACAACCCTACTGAAAAAAAACGGTTCAGAAGATGCATACCACAGTTATGCGTTTCTTTGCCAGTTCATTTCGTTATCCTTTATGAACCGCCGCCGTATGCGCCCCGCTTGTACAGAAATGAGAGATCAGGGGGCGTCACCCCCTGTCACCCCCTCTTACTCAATTCCGTGCTACCGTATAATTTCACGAAGTAGGCCCCTCGTTCAAGCAATTCCCGATACGTGCCCTGTTCGACAACGGTTCCCTCATTCATGACCATGATCAGATCCGTTTTCTCCACGCTGCTGAGCCGATGAGCGATCAGAATGGTCGTTCGGCCTTCCATCAATTGGTTGAGGGCCTGCTGCACCCAATATTCCGATTCGGAATCCAAAGCGGACGTTGCCTCATCCAGCAGCAAAATCGGGGCGTTCTTGAGCAATGCGCGGGCAATGGCAATCCGCTGTCTCTGACCGCCTGACAAAGACTTCCCACGCTCCCCCACCTGCGTCCGATACTGCTCGGGCAGCTCCTCAATAAAATGATGCGCATGCGCCGCTTTGGCCGCCTCTATGATCTCCTCTTCCGTGGCTTGTGGATTTCCGTAACGAATGTTCTCTTCGATCGTTCCGCTGAACAGGAAGGCATCCTGCGGCACATAGGCGATGCGTGCGCGAAGCTCGTCCAAGGTATAATGTCCTAGCGGCTTGCCTTGAATCAGAAGTTCCCCGCCGTCAATGGGGTAGAAGCCCAGCAGCAGCTTGATCAGAGTGCTTTTGCCGCTGCCGCTGCTGCCTACGATCGCGGCGATTTGTCCTGGAGCTACTCGCAAAGATACATCGCTCAGAACTTTTTTGCCTGGCAGATAGGAAAATTCTACGCTCTGAAACTCCACCATGGCAGGCGAAGATGCAGACAAGGTCTTAAACGAAGGCTCATCCTCTTGCCGAGATCCGAGTTGCTCCGGCTCCTCTTGCTCGTCCAATAATTGCTGCAGACGCTGCGCACCCGCCAACGAGTTCTGCGCCATGGACAGCGTCGTGCCAAAATTCATAATGGCGTGGGTCAGATTGATTTGAAGCACGGCCAGCGCCGCTACGGTTCCCATTCCAATAAGCCCATAGGTATAGAGCAGACTGCCTATGGCTATGATTCCGCAGAATGTCACATAACTGACAAAATAATTTACGGCGGCCAGCATGCCATTCTTTCTGGCGGTTTGTGTGGCTACTCTCGTTACTTGTTCATTCAAGCTTGCATACTGCGCATAGATCGGCTGAATATGAAATAATTTCACAAGCTGTATCCCTCCGATAAAGTCGGAGAATTTCCCCGTCATCCTGGCCAGAAGCTGGAGCGATTGCTCGGAGAGTGTGCGGATCTGCTGTACAAACCGGGCGCTGATCGCAAAGGAAACCAGTAAAATGGCAAGCGAAGCGCACGCAAACGGCCAATGAACGACAAACATCGTCACAAGCGAGCCCACACCGAATACGAACTGCAGCAGCAGCACGAAATAAACGCCTGTGTAAGTCACTTCCAAAGTGGTTACGTCGTTGTTCATCCGAGAGAGGATATCCCCGTTGTGTGTCTGCTCCAGATACCTCGACCGAAGCTTGCAAAGCTTGACAAACAGACGCTCCCTTATATCCGCCATCGTCAACTCCACACTGCTGCGAAACATATAGGAAAAAAACGGAGCGACGAAATTCACGAGAAACAGGGAGCCGGCCAAGATAAAGATGGCACGATACATCAGCGAAGTATCCTGCGTCACCGCAAAATCCACCAGACCCTGGACGACCAGGCTGAAAGATACCAAAAACAAACTTTGAATGGTCGTGCTTACACTAAGGCCAGTGAAATAACGAATTTTGCTTCTTTTGCTCATAAAGTTTAGGATATGGCCAAGTTCCTTTGCATGGGAGACTATGTCAGCCACTTTCATAAGAAGACCACCTCTCTACTCTTCACAAGAGCGGTGGTAAACTCCTGATGATACGAACGGGCGTACAAACCGTTCAATGCCAGCAGTTCGCCATGATTGCCAGCCTCTGCAATCTCCCCCTGCTCCATGACCAAGATTTCATCCGCCTTCTCGATGGTTGACAGTCGGTGCGCAATCACAATGGTTGTTCGGTCCTTCATGAGTACGTTCAGCGCTTCCTGAACGTACAATTCAGACGCCGTATCCAGCGCGGATGTAGGCTCGTCCAAGAGCAGGATAGGCGCGTCTTTAAGGAACGCGCGCGCAATGGTAATCCGCTGGCGCTGTCCGCCGGACAGAAGCCCCCCTCTCTCTCCTACCTCGGCTTGGTACCCGTCGGGAAGCTCCATGATAAACGAATGCGCATTAGCCAGCTTCGCCGCCTCGATCACCTCGTCCATCGTCGCATGCTCCCGTCCGTAAGCAATATTGTCGGCAATCGTGCCACTGAACAAATATGCATCCTGGGTAACAACCGAAAAACAAGAACGAAGCTCATTTGGGTTGCTGTCTAGAATCGGTTGGCCGAAAATTCGAATCGTTCCTTGTTCAGCAGGCAAGGGATAAAATCCGCATAGCAGCTTAAACACCGTGCTCTTTCCCCCGCCGCTCTCTCCGACCAGCGCAACGGTTTTCCCTTCCGCTACCGTAAAGCTGAGATTTCGCAGCACAGGGGCGTTGTTATCGTAGGCGAACGTAACGTTATCGAATACGACAGGCAGATCATCCGTTCTTGCAATCGAATGCCCCTCCAGATTTTCGGCAGGCTGCTTCAGCATTTCGGCCACCCTCTTCAAAGCCCCGGTCATTTGAAAGGTGTTCGTAATCAGAGTCGGGATGTGATCCAGCGGCTCCAGGCATAAATTAAGCAGATACAAAAAGGCGATCAATTCTCCGGCGCCAAACTTTCCTATGGATATCAAGTAGCTGCCGTAGATCACGGCAAAGATAATCGGACTTAGCATCAACGAGAACAAGAGAGGATCAACCCAAGCCTCCCGTTTTCGCAAGGCCAGTTTCTTGAGCAGCGTCAATTGAAGCAAAGACTGATACGAACGAAGCAGCATTCCTGAGAGCAGGTAACTTTTCACAATTGGCATTCCGCCCAGCGTCTCCTGCGTAATAGCGTTCATTTGCCCCGTATGCTCTTGCACCTCTTCCGTCAGTCGCTGCATTTGTTTGCCGACCCATTGCGATACAAGCAAGGATATAGGAAGAAGCAGAAGACTGAACAAGACAAGCTGCCACTGAATCCAAATCAAATAGATGAAGCAGCCGATAAACAACATCGGATGGTAAAACCATTGCGCCAAATCTCGACTCATGAATTGATGGATGACCTGCAGGTCATTGCTGGATCGAGACAACACATCTCCGGAGTGCTGCTTTTCGATATAATGAACAGGCAGCTTCCCGATATGGTCCATCAGATGATTGCGAATATCTCTTATGGCCAAGGCGCTGCTTCGCTCCACGCCGAACGCCATAAAATACTTCGCAGGAACGCCGATTAGGATGACGGCAAAAACGGTGAAAACGATGGACAAGACGAGCCGCCCTGCCCCATTCTCCGCACGAGTCGTTAAATCTTGAATGAAACTGCCTATCCATATCTCGATCAGCGCTGCCGCCATGGCCGAAACAATTCCGACGATCATCCAGCCTATGTGAGTTTTCAAATATGTCCATATCCATAGAAATGATTTCCACAGGGTCAATCCGTCTTTTCGCTCTTGCACCACATGTTGTCCCCTTTCAAGGTATGCGCAGGGTTATTCGACTTCAAAACGGCACCTTATGAGATTCCATCTTCCGCTCAATAATGTGTTGGACGATGCCACCAATCACGTTCGCGTTTTCTTCCACGTATTCAGGAGCAAACACCTGCTCGTGAACCCCGGCGAGCTGATATTCCTCGTAGTTTTGCAAGGTAGCTTCCTGCCATGACGGCCTATGTTCAAGCGCTCCGCGCTCTCTGGAACCCTCCGCGATTAGCCCGTGAATATTCGCCTGAACCGTGCCCGAGTGAATCAGCTTCGCTCCATATGTCAGATACGCCCGCACTTTGCGCTCCACGCGTTCGCGAATGAATGGGTTGTCGAGCAATTCTTTCTCCTCGCCTTCGGCAGGCTCCAGAATTTCCTTGATGTCACTTTCCACTTCGTCCATCGGCGTTTCGAATTGTTTATACGCAGAATCCAACATAATCAGGTCGGAGACGCGGCCGCCTCTCCTCTCTATCGCTTGGGCCACCTCATACATCAGATTGCCGCCCAACGAATACCCCAGCAGCACATACGGCGAGCCGTCCTGCACGCGGAGCATCTCCTCCACATAACGGTCTGGTATGTCTTTGAAGCCATACGTGTCGTCTATAAAATCTATGGCGTAAAGTACGCAGCGGTCATCCAGCTTCTTCGCAAGTTCCATATAGCTTATGCCATATCCGCCCCCCGGAGGAAAGCAAAAGACGTTGATCGCTCCGTTTTCGTTGAGTTTCATAAAGCGGTCGCCGCTGTGTCCCTCCAGCCCGGATTGCCAGATCTCATAAGCCATCGCTTCGACGGACGGATTCTGGAACATGCTGTGGAGTGAGATTTCGACTCCCATTGCGGCATACACTTTTTGAATCAATTGCATAAGGCTTAAGGAATGTCCGCCAAGATCGAAGAAATTGTCCTTCACTCCGACTCTCTCCGTTCCAAGCACCTCTTGCCAAATCGGCACGAGCTGCTCTTCCAGCGGTGTACGAGGCGCGATGTATTCCGCACCGGTATTCACGCTTCCCTCCGGCGCAGGCAGCGCCTTGCGGTCCGTCTTCCCGTTCGCCGTCAGCGGCATCTTCTCCAGCTGCACGAAGTACGACGGGATCATGTATCCCGGCATCTCCTGCAGCAGCCTTCCTCTTAGTTCGCTCACCGTCAGCAGCTTGTCCGCTACCACGTACGCGCACAGCTGCTTCTCGCCGCTTTCATCCTCCCGCGCCATGACCATCGCTTCCTGCACCGACTCCACCTTCAACAGCTGCGCTTCCACTTCCCCAAGCTCGATTCGGTACCCCCGTATTTTCACTTGATGGTCGATCCGTCCCATGTATTCGATGTTGCCATCCGGCAGCCATCTCGCCAGATCTCCCGATCGGTACATTCGCTCCCCTGGCGCAAACGGATCTTCCACGAATTTCTCCGCCGTCAGCTCTGGGCGGTTCAAGTACCCGCGAGCCAGACCTTCTCCAGCTACATACATCTCCCCTGCCACTCCCGCTGGTACGCATCGGCGCTTGCCATCCAGCACGTACACCTTCAGCGTCGGGATCGGTCTTCCGATATTGCTTCTCCCCTCGGCGATTTCCACCTCGGTGATTTCCTTGTAGGTCACGTGCACCGTCGTTTCGGTGATCCCGTACATATTGATCAACTCCGTAGCCGGGTACCTCTTCCTCCAGTCCTTCAGCTGCTGCGGCGCCAGCGCCTCTCCTCCGAAGATGACCTTCCGAAGGCTCAGCGTCTGCCCGCTCTCCGTCAGCGCTTCGCGAAGCAGCTGGTAGAAATACGTCGGCGTCTGGTTCAGAATCGTCACGCCCCGCTCCTTCAGCAGTTGCAGGAACTGTGCCGGCTGTTTCGCCGTCATCGGCGGCACTATGACCAGCTTGCCTCCGTACAGCAGCGCTCCGTACATTTCCCACACCGAGAAATCGAAGCAGAACGAGTGGAACAAGGTCCACGTATCGGATGGGCCGAAGTCGAACCGGTTCTTGCTGTTGAACAGCAGCCGCACGACGTTCTTATGCTCGATCAAGGTGCCTTTCGGCTTGCCCGTCGTTCCCGACGTATAGATCACATAAGCCAGATCGTTCGGCTGGTTAACCGAGGCCAGGCTCGTGCTGTCCGCTGCGTAGGTCTGCTCGTCATCCAGAAGCAGGCAGACACCCGCAAACGTCGCTTTGTCCCGCAAATGCGCTTGCAGCAGCAGCACACCGACTCCCGAATCGTCCAGCATATAGCGGATACGCTCCTCTGGATACTCTGGATCGATCGGCACATACGCCCCACCCGCCTTCAAGATAGCGAGAATCCCGATCACCATGGAAGGGGAACGTTCAGCCATAATGCCTACCAACTGATCCGCCCCTACACCTTGGCTGCGCAAGGTGCGCGCCAGACGGTTCGCCCGCTCATTCAGCTCGCGGTACGTCAGCCGCTCGTCCTCGTACTCGACCGCGACCGCATCCGGATGACGCTCCGCTTGCTCCTCGAACAACACATGAATCGTCTTCTCTCTCGGGTAATCCGCATCCGTATCGTTGAATACGGTAACAATCTCATGCTTCTCGGCTTCAGACAGAATGTCCGCTCTATCGATGGCAAGATCCGGCTCGAACAAAACGCCAGACAGAAGCCGAATGTAATGATCGGTCACCTTGACCATAAAATCTTGGTCGTATCGGGTGGAGTCGAAGCTCAGATTCAATACGATCGAGCCCTGCATCAATTCGAATTGAAACAAGGTGTCGGTCCAAGCTTTGTTATTCCCGGCATCCGTATGTATGTTTGCAAACGAGACCACTGTTGGGACAACGGGCTCGCCATGCGAATTGTACTCTACATTCATAGGCCGAACCATTTTTCGAAATGGAATATTCTGATGCTCTATGGCTCCGCTGACCGACGATTTGATTTGGCCCAGCAGCGTTCTAATCGTGCTCTCACCATTCACCCTAGTTTTAATCAAAAGAACTTCTTGGCTCGGCAGATTTCCATCATCGGGCTCGCTGTAAGCGGGCATGCCTACAATCGTATGTTCTTGGTGAGTATAGGTGTAGAGCAACCCGTTGACTCCAGCCATTACGATCATATAGACGGCCATGTCCGATCCATTCGCCAGCGAGAGAATTTTCGCCGCTAGCTCCTGCGGTAGCGTGCAGCAGATTACACCTATTTTGGACGCGGCATTCACGCTCGTTCCCTTATTGACGGGGCTGCTGTACGGCAAGAAGCTCATACTATCTTCAGCGTCAAATATGTCGTTCCAATAGGCCTCTTCCCTCTCAAACACCGACTTCATTATTATCCCTCCCCATACTGGTGTCAGACAAAACCCGGAGTGTGTGCCCCCGGAACAAGACGGACACACACTCTTTCGGGTATATTTCGGGTATAGACGGTGCATTTCTTCGGTTCTGTCTAGAATGCAAATTCAATGTCCTCCAACGAGCCTTTGCGGCTTGCCGAAGGCGCATGACATTGGATTTGGTTTAATGGGATGTTCGGGTCTTCGCAAATCTGCGACAACACGAACAGGAAATCCTTCAACATTTTATGGATCATCGCCGGTTTGAACAGCTTAGCGCAATACTGGAAGCCGCCCGTGATGACTCCGTTATCTTCCGCTACAAACAATGAAAGATCGAATTTCGCATCATTCGTATGGTCAAGAACGTACGGGGTCAAGTGCAGCGCTTCAAACCGGGCCTCACGATCCTCGGTATTCTGCATGACAAACATCGTGTCGAACACCGGATTACGACTTGCGTCCCGTTTCACATTCAACCGTTCTACAAGCTCTTCGAAAGGATAGTCTTGATGTTCGAATGCACCCAAGGTCGTTTCTTTGACTTCTTCCAGGAAGGAAGCAAACGTCTTGTCTCCCGCCGGGTAATTGCGGATGGCAAGCGTGTTGACAAACATCCCGAGCAGCGGCTCCAAATCCGGATGTGTTCTTCCTGCGACAGGCGTCCCCACAATGATGTCTTTCTGGCCGCTGTATTTGGAGAGCAGCACGTTATAGGCGGATAGGAGAACCATATACAGCGTGCTCCCGCGTGTTGCCGCCAATTGGTTTAATTGCCGTGCAAGCTCGGAATCGACTTCGAATTCGACATGTGCTCCTTCAAAGCTTCGAACAGAAGGCCGTTCGTAATCCGTTGGCAAATCTGCCACAGGCAGTTCCCCTTCGAACGCCTGCAGCCAATACCCCTCCTGCTTATTCATGCGCTCGCGCTGCGCCTCGTGCTGCTGCCATACGGCAAAATCCTTGTACTGAATCCGCAAAGCGGGGAGCTCCTCGCCTGCATAGAGTCGGGACCATTCATCCACCAAAATCCCCATAGAAGCACCGTCGGAAATTAAGTGATGCATGTCCACCATCAGCAGATGGCGCTCCGGCTCCAGCTCGACGAGTTCTACGCGAAGCAGAGGCGGATGCTTCAAATCAAAGGTGCGGACGAAACCGCGGACAATGTCTTCGACCTCTTCTTCGTCAGCCTGCCCATACTCCACCTCAAATTCCACTTGCGCGTGCACCCGCTGTACCGGTTCGCCGTGCACCATCTCAAAGCCGGTGCGCAAAATCTCATGTCGTGCGATCAGCTTCCTAAACGACTCTTCAAACCGCTCACGATTCAGCGGACCTTCAAGCGTCATGAATTCCGGCATGTTGTAGCTTTGTTCCGCGCCTTCCAGTTGATGCAGAATGTAAAGCCGCTTTTGCGCCGAGGATAGCGGGTAGTACGCTCTTTCCTCAACGGTCGGTATGGATGCATAGGTCATTTGCGTCATGTCGGCGATCGCTTTCGCCATCTCCTCAATGGTCGGGAGCCGGAATACATCCCGCAGCGGCAGATTGACGTTCATCTCTTTATAGAGCTTGCTTACCAACGCAGTCGCACGCAGGGAATGCCCCCCAAGATCGAAGAAATTGTCCTTCACTCCGATCCTTTCAGCTCCAAGCACCTCTTGCCAAATCGGCACGAGCTGCTCTTCCAGCGGTGTACGAGGCGCGGTGTATTCCGCACCGGTATTCACGCTTCCTTCCGGCGCGGGCAGCGCCTTGCGGTCCGTCTTCCCATTCGCCGTCAGCGGCATCTTCTCCAGCTGCACGAAGTACGACGGAATCATGTATGCCGGCATCTCCTGTAACAGCCTTCCTCTTAGCTCGCTCACCGTCAGCAGTTTGTCCGCTACCACGTACGCGCACAGCTGCTTCTCCCCGCTTTCATCCTCCCGCGCCATGACCATCGCTTCCTGCACCGACTCCACCTTCAACAGCTGCGCTTCCACTTCCCCAAGCTCGATCCGGTAACCGCGTATCTTCACTTGATGGTCGATCCGTCCCATGTATTCGATGTTGCCGTCCGGCAGCCATCTCGCCAGATCCCCCGATCGGTACATCCGCTCGCCTGGTGTAAACGGATCGTCCACGAATTTCTCCGCCGTCAGCTCTGGGCGGTTCAAGTACCCGCGCGCCAGACCTTCTCCGGCTACATACATCTCCCCAGCCACTCCCGCTGGCACGCATCGGCGGTTGCCATCCAGCACGTACACCTTCAGCGTCGGGATCGGTCTTCCGATATTGCTTCTCCCCTCGGCGATTTCCACCTCGGTGATTTCCTTGTAGGTCACGTGCACCGTCGTTTCGGTGATCCCGTACATATTGATCAACTCCGTAGCCGGGTACCTCTTCCTCCAGTCCTTCAGCTGCTGCGGCGCCAGCGCCTCTCCTCCGAAGATGACCTTCCGAAGGCTCAGCGTCTGCCCGCTCTCCGTCAGCGCTTCGCGAAGCAGCTGGTAGAAATACGTCGGCGTCTGGTTCAGAATCGTCACGCCCCGCTCCTTCAGCAGCTGCAGGAACTGTGCCGGCTGTTTCGCCGTCATCGGCGGTACAATCACCAGCTTGCCTCCGTACAGCAGCGCCCCGTACATTTCCCACACCGAGAAGTCGAAGCAGAACGAGTGGAACAAGGTCCACGTATCGGATGAGCCGAAGTCGAACCGGTTCTTGCTGTTGAACAGCAGCCGGACGACGTTCTTGTGCTCGATCAAGGTGCCTTTCGGCTTGCCCGTCGTTCCCGAGGTATAGATCACATAGGCCAGATCGTTCGGCTGGTTAACCGAGGCGAGGCTCGCGCTATCCGCTGCGTAGGTCTGCTCGTCATCCAGAAGCAGGCAGACGCCTGCAAAGGTCGCTTTGTCCTGCAAATGCGCTTGCAGCAGCAGCACACTGGCTCCCGAATCGTCCAGCATGTAGCGAATGCGCTCCTCCGGATACTCCGGATCGATCGGCACATACGCCCCACCCGCCTTCAGAATCGCAAGAATCCCGATCACCATGGAAGGGGAACGTTCAGCCATAATGCCCACCAGCTGATCCGCCCCTAGGCCTTGGCTGCGCAGGGTACGCGCCAGACGGTTCGACCGCTCATTCAGCTCGCGGTACGTCAGCCGCTCGTCCTCGTACTCGACCGCGACTGCATCCGGATGACACTCCGCCTGCTCCTCGAACAACATGTGAATCGTCTTCTCTCTCGGGTAATCCGCATCCGTATCGTTGAATACGGTAAGCAATTGAATGCTCTCTTCCGATGTCATCATATCCAGCGTTTCAAGGGTCGCCGATGGGGTCTGGATGACGTTCTCAATCAACCGGTCGAAGTGCTTCGCCAACCGTTCCATCGTTTCCCTTGTATATAACGCCGTCGTGTATTCGATGCCGCATACCAGCCTGTCAGCATCCTCTGCGATTTCCAGCGTCAGATCAAACTTCGCTATAGACCGTTCGTTCGCGAAAGGTGCCAAGCGCAGCCCGTCGATAGCAAATTCCCCTTCTTCCACGTTTTGCATGACCAGAAGCGTGTCAAAGAGCGGATTGCGGCTTACGTCGCGAGACACCCGTACTTTTTCCACCAGTTCCTCGAACGGGTAATCCTGATGTTCATAGGCCTGCATGGTCGTTTCTTGTATTTCCTTCAAGAAGGAGCGGAATGATTTCTCCCCTAACGGATAGCTGCGAATCGCCAGCGTGTTGACAAACATCCCGATCAGCGGCTCCAAATCGCCGTGACTTCTGCCTGCAATTGGCGAGCCTACGATGATGTCTTCTTGGCCGGAATATTTATGAAGCAGTGTGGTATAAAGGGCTAAAAGCACCATATACAACGTGGCCCCCGATTCAGCGGCAAGCTGCCGCAAGGCCACACTCTTCCGCGCGTCGATTACGAACTCGTACGTGTCTCCTTTGAAGCTGCGGAATACAGGACGAGCGAAATCCGTCGGCATCTCGAGCACCGGAAGCTCCCCGCTGAACTGCTCCAGCCAGTACGCCTCCTGACGCTTCATCCTATCCTTCTGCGATTCAGACTGCTGCCACACGGCATAGTCCTTGTACTGAATGAGCAAAGGCGACAGTTCTTCCCCGCCATACAAGTGGACAAACTCCTCCACCAATATCTCCATCGACACGCCATCCGAGATAATATGATGCATGTCGAACAGCAGAATGTGGCGGCTTTGCTCCAGCTCGATCAATCCGACCCGCAGCAGCGGAGGCTTAGCAAGGTCAAACGACCGGACAAATTCGCGCACGAGCTCGTCGGCTTCCCGTTCGTTAGCGACCTGCTTGTACTCAACCGCAAAATCCACCTGCGGGTATATCCGCTGTGCCGGCTCGCCGTCTACCAGCTCAAACCCGGTGCGCAGCGACTCATGACGCGCAATCAGAGCACGGAACGCCGCTTCGAAACGTGCCCGGTCGAGTGCCCCTTCGAGCAGCATCGCTCCCGGCATGTTGTAGCTTTGCTCGGCTTCTTCCATCTGGTGCAAAATGTACATCCGTTTCTGCGTGGAGGATAAAGGATAATACTCCTGATCCTTAGCCACCGGAATGGAGGCATATTGCCGCTGCTCCATCCGGTTGATCGCTTCGGCCATTTCCTCGACCGTCGCGTAGCGGAACACGTCCCGCAGCGGCAGATTCACGTTCAGCTCCTTGTGGATCTTGCTGACCAGCGTAGTCGCTCGCAAGGAGTGGCCACCGAGATCAAAGAAGTTTTCTCGAACGCCAACCTGCTCAGCCCCGAGTACCTCCTGCCAGATGCCTGCCAGCTTCGCCTCCAGCGCTGTCCGTGGCGCAACATGCTCCACCCCACTCTGTCCGCCTTCCGGTGCTGGCAGCGCCTTGCGGTCGATTTTGCCATTCGCGGTGAGCGGCAGCCTCTCCAACTGCACAAAGTACGACGGGATCATGTACCCCGGCAGCTCCTGCGACAACGCCGCTCTCAGCTCGCTTGCCTTTCGCTCATTGTCCGCCGTGTAGTACGCGCACAGGGCTTTCTCCCCGCCTGCGTCCTCTCGCACCACCACGACCGCTTCCCCTATGCCTTCCGCTTTCAGCAGCTGCGACTCGATCTCCCCGATCTCGATCCGGTATCCCCGGATTTTTGCCTGATGGTCGATCCGTCCAATAAAGTCCACGTTCCCGTCCGGCATCCAGCGCGCCAGATCCCCCGTCCGGTATAGACGCTCCCTCGCTTCGAACGGGCTCGGCACAAACTTCTCCGCCGTCAGCTCCGGTTGATTCCAGTAGCCTCGGGCCACCCCCGCTCCTCCGATGCACAACTCGCCCAGCACGCCCACCGGCACCGGATTCAGATGCGCATCGACGATCGCAAACCGTGCATTCAGCCACGCCTTGCCGATCGGCACGTTGCCCGTTTCCGGCAGCTTCTCCAACGGCTCCTCGTAGTAGCTCGAGTCGATCGCCGCTTCCGTCACGCCGTAGGCGTTTATGATGCGGATCTGCCCGCCGTATCTCTCCTGCAGCTCCCGGTAATCCCCCACGCTGCAGCTGTCTGAGCTCGTAATCAGCAGCCGCATCGAGGGAAGCTCCAGCTCCTGCTCGGCGATATACGCCATGAACGGCACGATCAGCGCCGGTGTCGATTCGAAGATCGTAATCTCGCATTCCTGTATCCAGCTGTACAGCCGGGCAGGGTCGATCCGGTCGTCCTTCGGACAAATGACCATCGTTCCCCCGTTGTACAGCGTCCGCGCTATATCCCCCACGAACACGTCGAAGGAGAAGCTCGCTAATTGCAGCAGCCGGACCGGGAACTCGCTCAGGCGGTACTCTCGGCGATAGCCTTCCGCCGTATTCACCAGACTGCGGTGCTCGATCATGACGCCCTTCGGACGTCCCGTTGTCCCCGACGTATAGATCACATAGGCCAGATCACTCGGCTTGTTGACGTGCGTCAAATTCATCCGGTTCGAATCGTTCGACGCGCCTTCGCGGTACAGCGTCTCGTCATCCAAGCACAGCACGGTCTGCAGCGTCTGCTCTTCCGCCAGCCACTCCCGCGTCCGCTCCTCTAGATGCGTCTGTGTCAGAAGCACTTCCGCTCCGCTGTCCGCCAGCATAAAACGGATCCGGTCGGCCGGGTAATCCGGATCGAGCGGCACATAGGCGCCTCCCGCCTTCCATACCGCCAGCGCCCCGACCAGCATGTCCACCGACCGATCGGCCAGAATGCCGACCAACTGATCCGGCTTCACCCCTTGGACTCGCAGGCTGCGCGCCAGAGCGTTCGAACGCTCGTTCAGCTCGCGGTAGGTCAGCCGCTTCTCCTCGTAAACCACCGCCGTCGCCTCCGGGCTCCGCTCCACTTGTTCCTCAAACAGGTGATGGAAGGTTTTCTCCAGCAGCGGCGGCGCGGTCTCTGGATTGAATACGCGCTGAATCTGCTCCTGCTCCTCCGTCGTCAGCATGCCTAACGATGCGATTTTCGCGCCCGGATCGTTCACGATCGCGGCGACCACTTGCTCGAAGTGCTTCGCCAACCGCTCTGCCGTTTCTTGCTTGTACAATGCGGTTGCATATTCGAGGGCGCATTCTAACCCGTCGCTGCCTTCTAGGACGTCCAGGCTCAGGTCAAATTTCGACATCCCGTAGTCACTCGGAAACGACGTCAAACGAAGCCCTTCGAGCGCAAATTCCTTGTTTTCAATATTTTGCAGCGAAAACATCGTTTCAAAGAGCGGACTGCGGCTCAAGTCGCGAGTCAGCTGCAATTGTTCCACCAGTTCCTCGAACGGATAATCCTGGTGCTCGTAGGCACCCAAGGTCGTTTCCTTCACTTCCGCCAGATACGACAGGAATGTTTTCTCTCCGGACGGGCCGTTGCGCAGCGCCAGTGTATTGACGAACATCCCGATCAAGGGCTGCAGGTCGCCATGCGTCCTTCCCGCGATTGGCGTGCCGACGACAATATCTTCCTGACCCGTGTACTTTTGCAGCAGGATCGTATACGCCGCAAGCAACACCATGTACAGCGTCGCGCCATTTTCCGCCGCAATTCGCTTCAAGCCCTCGCTCTTCTCGGCATCCATATGGAACTGCAGCGTATGCCCATCGTATCGCTGCACGGCAGGACGCGCATAATCTGTCGGCAGCTCCAGCACTGGCAGTTCTCCGCTAAACTGGCTCAGCCAGTAGGCTCCCTGCTTGTTCAAACGCTCGCGCTGCGCTTCGGATTGCTGCCATACCGCGTAATCCTTGTACTGTATCCGCAGCTCAGGAAGCTCCTCGCCGCCGTACAGGCGGGCGAATTCTTCAACGAGGACATCCGTAGATACGCCGTCCGAAATAATATGATGCATGTCGACGAGCAGGATATGGCGCTCTTCCGCCAGCTGGATCAAGCCTATCCGCAGGAGCGGCGGCTTCTTCAGATCGAACGCACGGATAAAGGCCCGCACCTTCTGTTCCGCCTCTTCCTCGCTTGCCTCCATATACGCCACGGCAAAATCCACCTCGGGATATACCCGTTGTACCGGTTCGCCATTTACGATCTCGAACCCGGTGCGCAGCGTCTCATGGCGTGCGATCAGACCGCGGAACACCGCTTCAAACCGTTCCCGCACAAGCGTTCCCTCCAGCAGCATCGCTCCTGGCATGTTGTAGCTTTGCTCCGCCCCTTCCAGCTGGTGCAAAATATAAAGCCGCTTCTGCGCCGACGATACGGGGTAATGCTCGCTTGCCTCCGTCCGAGGAATCGCTTCGTAGGCCTGCTGCGCCATCCCCTCGAGCACTTCCGCCATCTTCTCGACGGTAGCCGAGCGAAACACCTCTTTTAACGGCAGACTGACGTTCAATTCCTTGTGAATCCGGCCCACCAGCGTAGTCGCGCGCAGCGAGTGGCCGCCAAGCTCGAAGAAATTATCGTGGACGCCGACCCTTCCCACTCCAAGCACGTCCTGCCAGATGAGTGCCAGCTTCACTTCCAGCGGCGTTCTCGGCGCCACATAGTCCATCCCCGTCTGCATGCTTTCCTCCGGGGCCGGAAGCGCTCGGCGGTCCACCTTCCCGTTGGTCGTCAGCGGCATCTGCTCCAGCTGCACAAAGTACGTCGGGATCATATAGCCTGGGAGCTCTTGCGACAGCGTGCTTCTTAGTTCACTTGCCGCCAGCTTGCTGCCAGCTACGAAGTATGCGCAAAGCTGCTTCTCCCCTTCGGTGGTTTCACGAACCACGACCGTCGCTTTTTCGATCGGCTCCACCTTGAGCAAATGCGATTCGATCTCGCCCAGCTCGATGCGGAAGCCGCGGATCTTCACCTGATCATCAATCCGGCCCACATACTCAATCGTGCCGTCCGGAAGCCATCTAGCTAGGTCGCCCGTCCGGTACATCCGCTCACCTGGTGCAAACGGGTTGTCCACAAACTTCTCGGCCGTCAGCTCTGGACGGTTCAAGTAGCCTCGAACCAATCCTTCTCCCCCTACGCACAGCTCCCCGGCAACTCCAATCGGCTGCAGCTTGTTCCTTGCGTCAACGATGTAGACCGTCGTGTTGCTGAGCGGCTGTCCGATTGGGATGTTCACGGCATCCTGGCTCACCTCATTCACGTCCAACCAGGTTGTATAAACCGCGCTTTCCGACGGACCGTATGCATGCTTGAGTTTGCCGGGTCCGATATAGCTGAGCGCTTTGCGGACGTGACTGACGGAAACCCGTTCGCCCCCGAACAAAATCACTCTCAGGTGGCGCAAACAATGGACATTGGCGTCCACAAGCACATTAAAGAAAGCTGTTGTAATGAGCATCACCGAAATGTGCTGCGTTTCGATTAGACCCGCCAATTGCTCGACGTCCAGCATCGTTTCTTTTGGCACTAGAACTAGTCTAGCTCCATTGGTTAAAGCCCCGAAAATATCAAAAGCCGACCCGTCGAAGGAGTAGCTGGACAACTGCAGCACACGATCCTGATCTGTAATCTCAATATAGTTCGTATTCCGAACAATTCGCATCAGGTTGCGATGAGTGGTTAGATTGCCTTTCGGCTTGCCGGTCGTACCCGACGTGTAAATGACGCACACCAAGTCAGTCGCTCCGTTACTGTGCTCCAGATTGGAGCCGTCGTCGCTATACGATTGCTCATCGTCTAGGAAGACAAGTGTGCTCTGTGTCGGAATCCGCTCACGCAACTGGCGCTGCGCCAGCATCACGTGCGCTCCCGAATCCTCGATCATGTAGCGGATGCGTTCTTCCGGATATTCCGGGTCGATCGCCACGTAGGCTCCTCCAGCTTTTAGAATCGCCAGCATGCCCACAATCATTTCCATGGATCGCTCCGCCATCAGGGCCACCAAACGTTCCTCGCCGACTCCGTGGGAACGCAGCGTCCTCGCCAGCCGATTGGCCCGCTCATTCAGTTCACGGTAGGTCCACTGCCGGTCCTCAAACACAAGCGCCACTGCATCAGGGAGACGCTGCGCCTGTTCCTCAATCAGCTGGTGAAGCGTCTTCTCCCGAGGATACACCGTCGCCGTATCATTAAACTGCTCTACAATCTCGGCTTTCTCCCCGGCTGTCGCAAGCTCCAGTTCTCCTACAGCAGCCAGCGGATTTTCGACAATTTGTTCGAAGACATAGACCAGATGTCCCTTCAACCGCTCCATACCCGCCTGATCAAACACATTGGCATTGTAGTCTAGGTGCAGTTGAATGTTGTCTCCGGGAAGCACCGTCAGTGTGAAGTCATAGTTCGTATGCTCTGCCATTTCAACATCCGCAATCGAAAGCTTTCCGCCGTCTTCATGTCCGGCTTGCTCCATCTGCTCATCGACCGGATAGTTTTCGAACGCCATGATATGGCTGATCAGATCCTGCTTTTGTGTGCTCTTCGCCTGAATCTCGTACAGCGGATAATAATCGTAACGACCAGATTCCAACGCCTGTTCCTGCAGTCTTCCCATCACTTCGACAAAGCTCGTATCCGGTTCAGAAGTGACGCGCAGCGGGGTCGTGTTAATGAATAGCCCGATCATCTCCTCAATCCCCGGAATTTCCGCCGGTCTTCCCGACACGACATGGCCGAATACAACATCACCTGTTCCGTTATATTTCTGCAGAATGATACCCCATGCCGCTTGCATGAGCGTATTGACCGTCACCTGATGCCGCTTTGCTACACGGCTCATCCGTTCGCTCAGGCTGTTGCCCAAATCACATACGATGCGCTCCAAGGCATACCCTGGGCTTCTTCCCTCCGTCTTGGCCTGCGGCAATAGGGTCTGCCCCTCGTAGCCTGCCAAGTACTCGTCCCAATAGTGGGACGCCGCTTCCTTGTCCTGCCGTTCCAGCCACTCAATATACTGGCTGTAGACTGGCGTTAGGTTCCGCTCCGAAGCATCTTCCCGCTCAGGACCCTGAACGTAGGCGGAATACGTTTCAAACAGCTCTTTCGTCAACTGCGGCAAGCACCAGCCGTCCATCAGAATGTGATGGAAGCTCCAGAGCACCTGGCAGCTTTCCGCTTCTGTATGGATGACCGTTACGCGTGCCAGCGCATCCCGCTTCAAATCAAATCCGCGAGCTTTATCGTCTTGCTCTAATTGGTCGATCTGCGCTTGCTGCTCGGACGCATGAAGAGCGGTAAGGTCCTTGTAGGAAAATCCGATCCGCTTGTCTCGGAACACGATTTGCATCGGTTCACCGTTCCAGCCGCTGTAGAAATTGGTCCGCAGTACGGCATGACGGACCGCCAGCTCCTCCCAGCTTTTCGCAAACCATTCGATATTGAGCGTTCCTCGCAAGGTAAATCGCGCCTGCTCAAAATATGCACCGGCATCCGGGTCCATGGCGCTGTGGAACCACATCCCCTTCTGCATAGGCGTAAGCGCGTAGATGTTGTCGATCTGCCCAAGATGGCGTGTTTGTTCCGAGAGCTGCTCCAGTTCCTCTAAGCTCAATCCCTTAAGCTGCACATCGTTTGGTGTCAGTTCCGTCCGATCCTTCGCCTCGCAATGAGCGATCAGTTCCCGAAGGCTCTCCTGCAGGCATGAAGCCAGTTCCTCCATCGTTTCCCTGCGGTATTCCTTGCCGCTGTAGCCGAGGTCCAGCGTCAGCGAGCCGTCCGCAATCATTCCGTTAATGTCCAGCGCGTAGCTTCGGGCTTGCTTGCCGCTCCACTGCGCCCCACCTGCATACCGCGATATGCCAAGCTCGTTGTTTTGCAGATCTTGATCAAACTGACCCAAGTAGTTGAAACTGATCTGCGGTGTCACTCCCCATACGTCTTCCGTCGCGTGCTCCGACAAATACCGGCATATTCCGTACCCGATCCCTTTGTTCGGGATCTGACGCAGATCTTCCTTCGTCTTCTTGATCCGGTAGGACACATCCTTGCCTGGGTCCATCTCCAGCAATACCGGATATTTGCTTGTAAACCATCCCACGGTACGCGTAATATCGATATCCGGCAGGATGGATTCACGGCCGTGACCTTCCAGATTCACCAGCACCCGGTCATGACGGCTCCACTTCTGAATCGCCGTTCCCAGCGCCGTCAGCAAAATGTCGTTCATTTCGGTGTTATACGCTTTATGAACTTGCTTGAGCAGCAGCTCCGTTTCTGCCGCGCTCCACTGAATCGTGATCGTTTCGCTATCCTCCTGCAAGGAGAGCTCCGCTTCCTGATTCTTGGGCAGCGGCGGCACAGCTGTTTGTGCAACGCGCTGCCAATAGGCCTCTTCGTTCTCCATGGCCGGACTTTGCGCGTATGTCGAAAGCTGCCCTGACCAAGCATGATACGAATCGGTCTTCGCCGGAAGACGGATCTCCTCTCCCTTCACGGCTTGCTCATACCCGGCCGCGATATCCTCAAGCAGGATGCGCCACGATACGCCGTCGATGACGCCATGGTGTATGGCGATAAGCCAATGATCCCCATCCTCGCTGCGGAACAACCCGGCTTTTACCAACGGGCCCGACTCCAGATCGATGCTGCTCTGAATGTCGCTTGCTTTGGCTTCGATCGCCTTTTCGTACGCTGCCGGTTCTATTCCCTTGAAGTCGACCGCTTCCAGACTGTAAAGCTCGCCTTCCTCCACTCCCCGGTTCCATGCCGCAATTCCGTTTTCCGTCTGGCGGAATACGATACGCAGCGCGTCGTGATGCTCAACGATTCTTTGAAGCACCTTGCGGACCGCCGCTTCATTGAAGCCTTCCTTACGATGAAGCATCACCGATTGGTTAAAGTGGTGCGGGTCGGCATATTGCTGTTCAAAAAACCAGCGCTGGATTGGCGCTAACGCAACCTCTCCGGCCACCTCGCCCTGATCGGCCATTCTGGCAATCGGCCTGATGTGCCGTCCCAGTTGGGCAACGGTCGGGTATTTGAACAAGTCACGAATTTCCAGCTTGTAGCCAGCCTGATGCAGCCGTGACGAAACCTGAATCGATTTAATGGAATCGCCGCCAAGCTCGAAGAAATGATCCGTCACGCTGATGCGCTCCGCTCCAAGTACCGCCTTCCATACAACCGCAAGCGCTTTTTCCGCCTCGGTTCTAGGCGCGACATACTCACCGCCGGTGTGTACGTTTCCTTCTGGAGCGGGCAGCGCCTTGCGGTCGATCTTCCCGCTTGCAGTGAGCGGCATCCGCTCCAACTGCACAAAGTAGGACGGAATCATGTAGCCCGGCAGCTCCTGCGACAGCGTTAACCTCAGCTCGCTCGCCGTAAGCTCCCCGTGCGCCACAAAGTAGGCACAAAGCTGGTTTTGTCCACTCTCGTCCTCTCGTGCAAGCACAATCGCTTCTTGAACATGCGCCACCTTCAAGAATTGCTCCTCAATCTCGCCAAGCTCGATGCGGTAACCGCGAATTTTCACCTGATGGTCGATCCGTCCCAAATATTCGATATTGCCGTCAGGCAGCCATCTGGTCAAGTCCCCCGTCCGGTACATTCTCTCTCCTGGCGCGAACGGATTATCCACGAACTTCTCCGCCGTCAGCTCGGGACGGTTCAAGTAGCCGCGAGCCAGCCCGACGCCCGCAATGCATAATTCGCCGGCCACGCCGACGGGCAGCGGTTGATTGTACGCATCCAGGATGTAGATCCGATGGTTCGCAATCGGACGGCCGATTGGCACAGACTTTTGCTCGAACACGCCTAGCGGAGCCGCCCAAACCGACGTTACAATGGAGGCTTCGGTTGGCCCGTAGGCATTGAAATACATCACCTTGTCCTTCCACTGGTTCACAAGCTCAACGGATACCGCCGAGCCTCCTGTGATTAGCTTCTTGAAGCTCGGCATATGCTCCGGATTCAGGTAGGTCACATAGGTAGGAGGTAGAATCGCCGCTGTAATCCCGTTTTCATTCATGTAGGCTTCGAACAATTGATAATCCAGAATCGTCGCAGCCGTCGGGATGTACAAGGTTGCTCCAAAGAACAGGGCTTTATAGATTTCCCAGCACGCCGCGTCAAAGGAGAGGCTGGCGAATTGGACGACCCGGTCCCGATCGGTAATTCCCAAGGTGTTCTTAAACATCAGCTTCAGGCTGCAAAGCCCGTGATGCTCTACCATAACCCCTTTTGGCTTGCCCGTTGTTCCTGACGTATAAATCACATAAGCCAAATGATTCGGCCCGACTACCGGCTCAAGATTCGAGCTATCCTCGCCGTATGCCTGCTCGTCATCTACAATGACGTATTTTCCAGCAAAAGCCACGTGATCCCGAAGACGACTTTGCACCAGCATCAGCTTCGCGCCGCAATCCTCTAGCATATAACGGATGCGTTCCTCCGGATATTCGGAATCAATCGGCACATACGCGCCCCCCGCTTTTAAGACCGCGAGGATTCCGACGATCATCTCCAAGGAACGCTCCAGCATAATGCCGACCGGCTCGTCCGCCTGCACGCCCTCCGCTCTCAATGTCCGCGCCAGCCGATTGGCCCGTTCGTTCAACTCCCTATACGAAAGCTGTTTGCCCTCAAATACGACAGCCGCATGATCCGGCGTGCGCTCTGCCTGCTCCTCGATCAATTGATGGATAGTCGCCCCGGCCGGATAGGCCGCCGCCGTATGGTTGAACACGCGGTGAAGCTGGTTCTCTTCTTGCGCAGTCAACATGCCGAGCACCGCAATAGTCGCCTCTGGAGAAGACACAATGGCTTCGAGCAACTGCTCGTAGTGCTTGGCCACCCGCTCAATCGTTTCCCGTTTATATAAGGAGGTCGCATATTCCAAGCTGCACGCCAAACCGTCATTCCCCTCTGTTACATCCAAAATCAGGTCGAATTTTGCCACCGTATACTCGCTCGGGTACGGCTTCAGATGAAGGCCTTCGAGAGCAAGCTCCTTGTTTTCCGTGTTTTGCAGAGCAAACATCGTGTCAAAGAGTGGGTTACGGCTTAAATCGCGGGTCACCTGCAATTTTTCCACCAGTTCCTCGAACGGGTAATCCTGGTGCTCGTAAGCTCCGAAGGTAGCTTCCTTGACTTCCTTCAGATACGAAAGGAACGGTTTGCCCCCGGCCGGAGCCATGCGAATGGCTAGCGTATTGACGAACATTCCGATGAGCGGCTGCAGGTCTTCGTGGGTTCTGCCCGCAATCGGCGTGCCGACAATGATGTCCTCTTGCCCCGTATACTTTTGCAGTAAAACGGTATAGGCCGCAAGCAACACCATGTACAGCGTCGCTCCGCTTTCCGCTGCCATTTGCTTCAAGCCCTCGACCTTCTGTGCATCGATCCGGAAATGAAGCGTGTTCCCATTGAACCGCTGTACCGCAGGGCGCACGTAATCAAGCGGCATCTCCAATACGGGCAGATCTCCGCCTAACTGCTCCAGCCAGTACGCTTCCTGCTGCTTTATCCGCTCCTTTTGCGACTCAGACTGCTGCCACACGGCAAAGTCCTTGTACTGAATGCGCAGAGGCGGCAATTGTTCCCCGCCATACAGGGAGATAAACTCCTCCACCAGAACATCTGTCGAGATTCCGTCAGAGATAATATGATGCATGTCGAACTGCAGAATGTGGCGGTGCTGCTCCAACTCGATCAATCCGACCCGCAGCAGCGGAGGCTTCGTAAGGTCAAACGGCCGGACAAATTCGCGCACGAGCTCGTCGGCTTCCCGTTCGTTGGCGGCCTGCTTGTACTCTACTACAAAATCCACCTGCGGGTATATCTGCTGTACCGGCTCGCCGTCTACCAGCTCAAACCCGGTGCGCAGCGACTCATGACGCACAATCAGAGCGCGGAATGCCGCTTCGAACCGTTCCCGGTCGAGTGCCCCTTCCAGCAGCATTGCTCCCGGCATGTTGTAGCTCTGTTCAACCTCCGCCATCTGGCGCAAAATATACAGCCGTTTCTGCGCCGAAGACATCGGGTAATAATCGCTTTCTTCAGCCGTAGGAATGGAGACGTGCTCCGCTTGCTCCATCCGGTTGATGGCTTCGGCCATTTCCTCGACCGTCGCGTAGCGGAACACGTCCCGCAGCGGCAGCTCCACGTTTAGCTCCTTGTGGATCTTGCTGACCAGCGTAGTCGCCCGCAAGGAGTGACCCCCAAGATCAAAGAAGTTGTCTCGAACGCCGACCTGCTCAGCCCCAAGTACCTCCTGCCAGATGCCTACCAGCTTCGCCTCCAGCGCTGTCCGTGGCGCGACATGCTCCACGCCACTCTGCCCACCTTCCGGCGCCGGCAGCGCCTTGCGGTCGATTTTGCCGTTCGCGGTGAGCGGCAGCCTCTCCAGCTGCACAAAGTACGACGGGATCATGTACCCCGGCAGCTCCTGCGACAGCGCCGCTCTCAGCTCGCTTGCCTTCCGCTCATTGTCTGCCGTGTAGTACGCGCACAGGGCTTTCTCCCCGCCTGCGTCCTCTCGCACCACCACGACCGCTTCTCCTATGCCTTCCGCTTTCAGCAGCTGCGACTCGATCTCCCCGATCTCAATCCGGTATCCACGGATTTTCGCCTGATGGTCGATCCGTCCGATAAAGTCCACGTTCCCGTCCGGCATCCAGCGCGCCAGATCCCCCGTCCGGTATAGACGCTCCCTCGCTTCGAACGGGCTCGGCACAAACTTCTCCGCCGTCAGCTCCGGTTGATTCCAGTAGCCTCGGGCCACCCCCGCTCCTCCGATGCACAACTCGCCCAGCACGCCCACCGGCACCGGATTCAGATGCGCATCGACGATCGCAAACCGTGCATTCAGCCACGCCTTGCCGATCGGCACGTTGCCCGTTTCCGGCAGCTTCTCCAACGGCTCCTCGTAGTAGCTCGAGTCGATCGCCGCTTCCGTCACGCCGTAGGCGTTTATGATGCGGATCTGCCCGCCGTATCTCTCCTGCAGCTCCCGGTAATCCCCCACGCTGCAGCTGTCTGAGCTCGTAATCAGCAGCCGCATCGAGGGAAGCTCCAGCTCCTGCTCGGCGATATACGCCATGAACGGCACGATCAGCGCCGGTGTCGATTCGAAGATCGTAATCTCGCATTCCTGTATCCAGCTGTACAGCCGGGCAGGGTCGATCCGGTCGTCCTTCGGACAAATGACCATCGTTCCCCCGTTGTACAGCGTCCGCGCTATATCCCCCACGAACACGTCGAAGGAGAAGCTCGCTAATTGCAGCAGCCGGACGGGGAACTCGTTCAGGCGGTACTCCCGGCGATAGCCATCCGCCGTATTCACCAAACTGCGGTGCTCGATCATGACGCCCTTCGGCCGTCCGGTCGTCCCCGACGTATAAATCACATAAGCCAGATCACTCGGCTTGTTGACGTTCACCAGATTCATCCGGTTCGGGTCGTTCGACGCGCCTTCGCGGTACAGCGCCTCGTCGTCCAAGCACAGCACGGTCTGCAGCGTCTGCTCTTCCGCCAGCCACTCCCGCGTACGCTCCTCTAGATGCGTCTGTGTCAGCAGCACTTCCGCTCCGCTGTCCGCCAGCATAAAACGGATCCGGTCGGCCGGGTAATCCGGATCGAGCGGCACATAAGCGCCTCCCGCCTTCCATACCGCCAGCGCCCCGACCAGCATGTCCACCGACCGATCGGCCAGAATGCCGACCAGCTGATCCGGCTTCACCCCTTGGACTCGCAGGCTGCGCGCCAGAGCGTTCGAACGCTCGTTCAGCTCGCGGTAGGTCAGCCGCTTCTCCTCGTAAACCACCGCCGTCGCCTCCGGGCTCCGCTCCACTTGTTCCTCAAACAGGTGATGGAAGGTTTTCTCCAGCAGCGGCGGCGCGGTCTCTGGATTGAATACGCGCTGAATCTGCTCCTGCTCCTCCGTCGTCAGCATGCCTAACGATGCGATTTTCGCGCCCGGATCGTTCACGATCGCGGCGACCACTTGCTCGAAGTGCTTCGCCAACCGCTCTGCCGTTTCTTGCTTGTACAATGCGGTTGCATATTCGAGGGCGCATTCTAACCCGTCGCTGCCTTCTAGGACGTCCAGGCTCAGGTCAAATTTCGCCATCCCGTAGTCACTCGGAAACGACGTCAAACGAAGCCCTTCGAGCGCAAATTCCTTGTTTTCAATATTTTGCAGCGAAAACATCGTTTCAAAGAGCGGACTGCGGCTCAAGTCGCGAGTCAGTTGCAATTGTTCCACCAGTTCCTCGAACGGATAATCCTGGTGCTCGTAGGCACCCAAGGTCGTTTCCTTCACTTCCGCCAGATACGACAGGAATGTTTTCTCTCCGGACGGGCCGTTGCGCAGCGCCAGTGTATTGACGAACATCCCGATCAAGGGCTGCAGGTCGCCATGCGTCCTTCCCGCGATTGGCGTGCCGACGACAATATCTTCCTGGCCCGTATACTTTTGCAGCAGAATCGTATACGCCGCAAGCAACACCATGTACAGCGTCGCGCCGTTTTCCGCCGCAATTCGCTTCAAGCCCTCGCTTTTCTCGGCATCCATATAGAACTGCAGCGTATGCCCATCGTATCGCTGCACGGCAGGACGCGCATAATCTGTCGGCAGCTCCAGCACCGGCAGTTCTCCGCTAAACTGGCTCAGCCAGTAGGCCCCCTGCTTGTTCAAACGCTCGCGCTGCGCTTCGGATTGCTGCCATACCGCGTAATCCTTGTACTGTATCCGCAGCTCAGGCAGCTCCTCGCCGCCGTACAGACGGGCGAATTCTTCGACGAGGACATCCGTAGAGACGCCGTCCGAGATAATATGATGCATGTCAACGAGCAGGATATGGCGCTCTTCCGCCAGCTGGATCAAGCCTATCCGCAGGAGCGGCGGCTTCTTCAGATCGAACGCACGGATGAAGGCCCGCACCTTCTGTTCCGCCTCTTCTTCGCTTGCCTCCATATACGCCACGGCAAAATCCACCTCGGGATATACCCGTTGTACCGGTTCGCCATTTACGATCTCGAACCCGGTGCGCAGCGTCTCATGGCGTGCGATCAGACCGCGGAACACCGCTTCAAACCGTTCCCGCACAAGCGTTCCCTCCAGCAGCATCGCGCCTGGCATGTTGTAGCTTTGCTCCGCCCCTTCCAGCTGGTGCAAAATATAAAGCCGCTTCTGCGCCGACGATACGGGGTAATGCTCGCTTGCCTCCGTCCGAGGAATCGCTTCGTAGGCCTGCTGCGCCATCCCCTCGAGCACTTCCGCCATCTTCTCGACGGTAGCCGAGCGAAACACCTCTTTTAACGGCAGACTGACGTTCAATTCCTTGTGAATCCGGCCCACCAGCGTCGTCGCGCGCAGCGAGTGGCCGCCAAGCTCGAAGAAATTATCGTGGACGCCGACCCTTCCCACTCCAAGCACGTCCTGCCAGATGAGTGCCAGCTTCACTTCCAGCGGCGTTCTCGGCGCCACATAGTCCATCCCCGTCTGCATGCTTTCCTCCGGGGCCGGAAGCGCTCGGCGGTCCACCTTCCCGTTGGTCGTCAGCGGCATCTGCTCCAGCTGCACAAAGTACGTCGGGATCATATAGCCTGGGAGCTCTTGCGACAGCGTGTTTCTTAGTTCACTTGCCGCCAGCTTGCTGCCAGCTACGAAGTATGCGCAAAGCTGCTTCTCCCCTTCGGTGGTTTCACGAACCACGACCGTCGCTTTTTCGATCGGCTCCACCTTGAGCAAATGCGATTCGATCTCGCCCAGCTCGATGCGGAAGCCGCGAATTTTCACCTGATCATCAATCCGGCCCACATACTCAATCGTGCCGTCCGGCAGCCATCTAGCTAGGTCGCCCGTCCGGTACATCCGCTCGCCTGGCGCAAACGGGTTGTCCGCAAACTTCTCCGCTGTCAGCTCTGGACGGTTCAAGTAGCCTCTGGCCAGTCCGTCGCCAGCCACACACAGCTCCCCGGCGACTCCAATCGGCTGCGGCTTATTCTGTTCGTCAACGATATAGATCGCTGTATTGCTAATCGGCTGTCCGATCGGAATCGTGATTGCATCCTCTTGCACTTCGTTCACATCGTGGCAGGTCGCAAATACCGTGCTCTCTGTCGGTCCATACACATGCTTGATTTTGCCCGGTCCAAGATGCTTAAGCGCTTTTCGCACATGGTTGACGGAAACCCGTTCTCCGCCGAACAAAACAGCGCGGATGTAGCGCAGGCAATCCGGTTTCATGTCTACAAGCACATTGAAAAATGCGGTGGTAATAAACATCACCGAAATTTGCTGCCGTTCGATCAGGCTAGCCAAGTTCCCTACATCCAGCATCGTTTCCTTGGGAACAAGAATCAGCCTGGCTCCATTCAACAGCGCTCCGAAAATATCGAACGTCGATCCGTCGAAGGAATAGCTTGATAATTGCAGCACACTGTCCTTCTCGGTCACGTTTATGTAGTTGGTGTTGCGCGCAACACGAACGATGTTGCGATGGGTCGTCAAATTGCCCTTCGGCTTGCCGGTCGTTCCGGATGTATAAATGACGTAGGTCAGATGCTCCGGCTCGTTGACATCTTCCAGATTGGAGCCATTCTCATGATAAGACGCCTCATCGTCCAGCTCGATCCATGTACCGCCAAAGGATGCCCGTGTTTGCAGACCACGCTGAGCCAACAGCACTTGCGCTCCCGAATCCTCCAGCATGTAGTGAATGCGCTCCTCTGGATACTCCGGATCAATCGGCACATAAGCCCCGCCAGCTTTCAAGATCGCCATAATTCCAACGATCATCTCCAACGAGCGCTCTGCCATCAGACCGACAAGCTCGTCCGCCTGCACTCCGCTTGCGCGCAATGTCCGTGCAAGCCGGTTCGACCGTTCATTCAGCTCCCGGTAGGTCAAATGCTCCTGCTCATAAACGACCGCCACCGCTTCCGGGATACGCTCCGCCTGCTCCTCAAACAACTGATGAAGCATTCGTTCACGCGGGTAATCCGTGCTGGTTTCGTTGAAAGCATGAAGCAATTGCTGCTTCTCATATTCGAACAAAATATCCACTTGATTGATTTCAAGCTCGGGCGAAGAGAGAACGATTGAAAATAGCCGTTGCAGGTGGTCTATAGCCTGATTCATAAATGATGCATGATACAAATTCTCGTTATACTCAAGCTGATAACGAACCAGACCGTTATCAAGTGAGAACTGCAATGAAATATCTGTCATCACATGCTGACTGACATCAGCCGTGTGGATTTCCTTCAAAGAAACGAGGGTGTTGACTACAGGAACTCCGTCGATATATTCAAGCTCCAGCCGCTCTGTCATTTTCCGGAACGGTATGTTCTGATGCTTGATCGCTTCCGTCAATGAAAGCTTTACTTGGTTCAATAGAGCCTTAAAGGATTGATCCGCGCTGAAATTATCCTTGAGCATGACAACAGGGCTGATATGCCCCGCGGTTTCGTTCGACTTGCTGACAACCGGCATGCCGAGCAGGATATGCTGCTCATTGGTATATTTGTAAAGGAGGCATTGCACTCCCGTTAATAGAACCATGTATGTAGCCAGGCCGGAGCCTTTGCTTAACTGAATAATCTGTTGCGATACATCCGCAGACAGCGCGCCGGCAATCGTCTGAATCTTCGCTGCAGCGTTATTTGGCGATTTGTTATAGGGTAGCTTCGTAGGTGTAACGTCTTCACCATCAAATTTTCCATTCCAAAAAAGGGCTTCCTTCTCAAATGCCACTTTCATCGTCTCCTTCTCTACCCGCAAAAGTCTGGTTGTACCATGTTTACATTCGCCGTAAGTGTGCGCTGTGGCGTTTCGGCCATCACGCACACTTGCAGCGAATGAAAACTAAAAAGCAAAATCAATGAATTCTTCAAGGAGCTGCTCTTGCTCCGCACTACGTGTAAGCGAAATCGTGTTCAACAGGACGTAAGGCTGTTCACAAATCTGGCTAATAATCGTTAATAAATCCTCGGCGAAATGACGAATCATATTCGGAGTAAACAATTTCGTACAATATTCGAATTGACCGCTAATCGTGCCATCCTTCTCTACCTTCAGTTCCAGGGTCAGATCGAATCTGGCGATCGTTTGATAATGCATGAACGGTTCTACGGTCATCTCTCTGATCTCGCCAATACTTCGGTCATCGGTGTTCTGCAGCACAAAGACGGTGTCAAACAACGGATTGCGGCTTAATTCCCAGGCAACCTGCACTTTTTCCAAAAGCTCCTCGAACGGGTAATCCTGGTGCTCATAAGCTTGGAGAGTCGTCTCCTTCATTTCCTCCAAATAGGACAGGAACTTCTTCTCTCCCGCCGGATAACTGCGGATGGCGAGCGTATTGACGAACATTCCGATCAGCGGCTCTACATCTGTATGCGTTCTTCCCGCAATCGGCGCGCCCACGATAATGTCTTCCTGACCGGAGTATTTATGAAGCAAAACCGTATAAGCCGCCAACAGCACCATGTATAGGGTTGACCCGGTTTCCTCGCAAATTCGCTTCAGTCCTTCGCTTCTCTGATTGTCGATGACGATGCTCAGCACAGCTCCCTCATAGCTGCGAATGGCCGGTCTGGCGAAATCGGTCGGCAGTTCCAAGCGTGGCAGTTTGCCGCTCAGAACATTCGTCCAGTAAGCCTCCTGGTGTTTCATTCGTTCGCGCTGCGCTACGGACTGTTGCCATACGGCATAATCCTTATATTGAATCCGCAGAGGGGGCAACGTCTCCTCGCTGTACAAACGAACAAATTCATCTACCACAATGTTGATGGAAATGCCATCGGAAATGATATGGTGCATATCAAACAACAGAATGTGGCGTTCTTTTTCTATTTGAATCAGCCCAACCCTCAGCAGAGGAGGCTGCTCCAGATCAAAGGTGCGGACAAATTGTCGTGCAATTTCCTCGGCTTCCTCTTCCGTTGCCTGCCTATACTCCACCGCAAAATCCACCTGCGGGTATATCCGCTGTACCGGCTCGCCGTCTACTAGCTCAAACCCGGTGCGCAGCGTCTCATGACGCGCAATCAGAGCGCGGAACGACGCTTCGAAACGCACCCGGTCGAGCGGCCCCAAAAGGAACAGCGCTCCCGACATGTTATAGCTTAGTTCCGCTCCCTCCGTTTGCTGCAAAATATACAGCCGTTTCTGCGCTGAAGACATCGGGTAATAATCGCTTTCTTCAGCCGTAGGAATGGAGACGTGCTCCGTTTGCTCCATCCGGTTGATGGCTTCGGCCATTTCCTCGACCGTAGCGTGGCGGAACACGTCCCGCAGCGGCAGATTCACGTTCAGCTCCTTGTGGATCTTGCTGACCAGCGTGGTTGCCCGCAAGGAGTGGCCCCCAAGATCAAAGAAGTTGTCTCGAACGCCAACCTGCTCAGCCCCGAGTACCTCCTGCCAGATGCCTGCCAGCTTCGCCTCCAGCGCTGTCCGTGGCGCAACATGCTCCACCCCACTCTGTCCACCTTCCGGTGCTGGCAGCGCCTTGCGGTCGATTTTGCCGTTCGCCGTGAGCGGCAGCCTCTCCAGCTGTACAAAGTACGACGGGATCATATACCCCGGCAGCTCCTGCGAAAGCGCCGCTCTCAGCTCGCTTGCCTTCCGCTCATTCTCCGCCGTGTAGTACGCGCACAGGGCTTTCTCCCCGCCTGCGTCCTCTCGCACCACCACGACCGCTTCTCCTATGCCTTCCGCTTTCAGCAGCTGCGACTCGATCTCTCCGATCTCGATCCGGTATCCCCGGATTTTCGCCTGATGGTCGATCCGTCCGATAAAGTCCACGTTCCCGTCCGGCATCCAGCGCGCCAGATCCCCCGTCCGGTATAGACGCTCCCTCGCTTCGAACGGGCTCGGCACAAACTTCTCCGCCGTCAGCTCCGGCTGATTCCAGTAGCCTCGGGCCACCCCCGCTCCTCCGATGCACAACTCGCCTAGCACGCCCACCGGCACCGGATTCAGATGCGCATCGACGATCGCAAACCGTGCGTTTAGCCACGCCTTGCCGATCGGCACGTTCCCTGTCTCCGGCAGCTTCTCCAACGGCTCCTCGTAGTAGCTCGAGTCGATCGCCGCTTCCGTCACGCCGTAGGCGTTTATGATGCGGATCTGCCCGCCGTATCTCTCCTGCAGCTCCCGGTAATCCCCCACGCTGCAGCTGTCTGAGCTCGTAATCAGCAGCCGCATCGAGGGAAGCGCCAGCTCCTGCTCGGCGATATACGCCATGAACGGCACGATCAGCGCTGGTGTCGATTCGAAGATCGTAATCTCGCATTCCCGTATCCAGCTGTACAGCCGGGAAGGGTCGATCCGGTCGTCCTTTGGACAAATGACCATCGTTCCCCCGTTGTACAGCGTCCGCGCTATATCCCCCACGAACACGTCGAAGGAGAAGCTCGCTAATTGCAGCAGCCGGACGGGGAACTCGTTCAGGCGGTACTCCCGGCGATAGCCATCCGCCGTATTCACCAGACTGCGGTGCTCGATCATGACGCCCTTCGGCCGTCCGGTCGTCCCCGACGTATAAATCACATAGGCCAGATCACTCGGCTTGTTGACGTGCGTCAAATTCATCCGGTTCGAATCGTTCGACGCGCCTTCGCGGTACAGCGCCTCGTCATCCAAGCACAGCACGCTCTGCAGCGTCTGCTCTTCCGTCAGCCACTCCCGCGTCCGCTCCGCTAGATGCGTCTGTGTCAGCAGCACTTCCGCTCCGCTGTCCGCCAGCATAAAACGGATCCGGTCGGACGGGTAATCCGGATCGAGCGGCACATAAGCGCCTCCCGCCTTCCATACCGCCAGGGCCCCGACCAGCATGTCCACCGACCGATCCGCTAGAATGCCGACCAGCTGATCTGGCTTCACCCCTTGGGCTCGCAGGCTGCGCGCCAGAGCGTTCGAACGCTCGTTCAGCTCGCGGTACGTCAGCCGCTTCTCCTCGTACACCACCGCCGTCGCCTCCGGGCTCCGCTCCGCTTGTTCCTCAAACAGGTGATGGAAGGTTTTCTCCAGCAGCGGCGGCGCGGTCTCTGGATTGAATACGCGCTGAATCTGCTCCTGCTCCTCCGTCGTCAGCATCCCTAACGACGCGATTTTCGCGCCCGGATCGTTCACGATCGCGGCGACCACTTGCTCGAAGTGCTTCGCCAACCGCTCTGCCGTTTCTTGCTTGTACAGCGCGGTTGCGTATTCGAGGGCGCATTCTAACCCGTCACTGCCTTCCATGACGTCCAGGCTTAGGTCAAATTTCGACACCGAATGGGCATTAGGATACAAGGCCAGTTTAAGGCCCTCGAGATGATAGGCTCTATTTTCCAAGCTTTGCAGCGAAAACATGGTGTCAAAGAGCGGATTGCGGCTCAAGTCGCGGGTCAGCTGCAATTTTTCCACCAGTTCTTCAAACGGATAATCCTGGTGCTCGTAGGCACCCAAGGTTGTTTCCTTGACTTCCGCCAGATACGACAGGAATGTTTTCTCTCCAGACGGGCCGTTGCGCAGCGCCAGTGTATTGACGAACATCCCGATCAAGGGCTGCAGGTCGCCATGTGTCCTTCCCGCGATTGGCGTGCCGACGATCATATCTTCCTGACCCGTGTACTTTTGCAGCAGAATCGTATACGCCGCCAGCAATACCATGTACAGCGTCGCGCCGTTTTCCGCCGCAATTCGCTTCAAGCCCTCGCTCTTCTCGGCATCCATACGGAACTGCAGCGTATCGCCATCGTACCGCTGCACGGCGGGACGCGCATAATCTGTCGGCAGCTCCAGCACCGGCAGTTCTCCGCTAAACTGGCTCAGCCAGTAGGCTCCCTGCTTGTTCAAACGCTCGCGCTGCGCTTCGGATTGCTGCCATACCGCGTAATCCTTGTACTGTATCCGCAGCTCAGGAAGCTCCTCGCCGCCGTATAAGCGGACAAGCTCCTCCACTAGGATATCCACGGACACGCCGTCGGAGATGATATGATGCATATCCAGCAGCAGAAGTTGGCTCTCTTTTGACAACTCCAGCAGACCTGCACGTAATAATGGCGGCTGTCCCAAATCGAACGCTCGGGCAAAATGTCGCATCGCCTCCTGCGCTTCTTCATCACTTACTTGCCGATGCTCCAATATCAAATCCGCCTGCGGGTATATCCGCTGCACAGGCTCTCCATCCACCAGCACAAAGCCGGTTCGCAGCGTCTCATGGCGCGCGATTAAAAGCCGGAAAGCTTCTTCAAGCCGTTTCCGGTCAAGTATGCCGTCAAGCCTCATAATCCCCGGCATGTTGTAGCTTTGCTCTGCTCCTTCCAACTGTTGCAGAATATAAAGCCGCTTCTGCGCTGAAGATACCGGGTAATACTCCTTTTCTTCGGTGAGCGGTATGGAGGCATACATCTTCTCTTCCATCCCGCCCATCGCCCGAGCCATTTCCTCAATGGTCGGGAGCCGGAATACGTCCCGCAGCGACAGATTGACGTTCATCTCTTTGTAGAGCTTGCTTGCCAACGCAGTCGCACGCAGGGAATGCCCGCCAAGATCGAAGAAATTGTCCTTCACTCCGATCCTTTCCGTCCCAAGCACCTCTTGCCAAATCTGCACGAGCTGCTCTTCCAGCGGTGTACGGGGCGCGGTGTATTCCGCACCGGTATTCACGCTTCCCTCCGGAGCGGGCAGCGCCTTGCGGTCCGTCTTCCCGTTCGACGTCAGCGGCATCTTCTCCAGCTGCACGAAGTACGATGGGATCATGTACCCCGGCATCTCCTGCAGCAGCCTTCCTCTTAGCTCGCTCACCGTCAGCAGTTTGTCTGCTACCACGTACGCGCACAGCTGCTTCTCGCCGCTTTCATCCTCTCGCGCCATGACCAGTACTTCCTGCACCGACTCTACCTTCAACAGCTGCGCTTCCACTTCCCCAAGCTCGATTCGGTACCCGCGTATCTTCACTTGATGGTCGATTCGTCCCATGTATTCGATGTTCCCGTCTGGCAACCATCTCGCCAGATCTCCCGATCGGTACATCCGCTCCCCTGGCGTAAATGGATCGTCCACGAATTTCTCTGCCGTCAGCTCTGGGCGGTTCAAGTAACCGCGCGCCAAACCCTCTCCGGCCACATACATCTCCCCTGCTACTCCCGCTGGTACGCATCGGCGCTTACCATCCAGCACATACACCTTCAGCGTCGGGATCGGTCTTCCGATATTGCTTCTCCCCTCGGCGATTTCCACCTCGGTGATTTCCTTGTAGGTCACGTGCACCGTCGTTTCGGTGATCCCGTACATATTGATCAACTCCGTAGCCGGGTACCTCTTCCTCCAGTCCTTCAGCTGCTGCGGCGCCAGCGCCTCTCCTCCGAAGATGACCTTCCGAAGGCTCAGCGTCTGCCCGCTCTCCGTCAGTGCTTCGCGAAGCAGCTGGTAGAAATACGTCGGCGTCTGGTTCAGGATCGTGACCCCACGCTCCTTCAGCAGCTGCAGAAACTGTGCCGGCTGTTTCGCCGTCATCGGCGGCACAATCACCAGCTTGCCCCCGTACAGCAGCGCCCCGTACATTTCCCACACCGAGAAGTCGAAGCAGAATGAGTGGAACAAGGTCCACGTATCGGATGGGCCGAAGTCGAACCGGTTCTTGCTGTTGAACAGCAGCCGCACGACGTTCTTATGCTCGATCAAGGTGCCTTTCGGCTTGCCCGTCGTTCCCGACGTATAGATCACATAAGCCAGATCGTTCGGCTGGTTAACCGAGGTCAGGCTCGTGCTGTCCGCTGCGTAGGTCTGCTCGTCATCCAGAAGCAGGCAGACACCCGCAAACGTCGCTTTGTCCCGCAAATGCGCTTGCAGCAGCAGCACACCGACTCCCGAATCGTCCAGCATGTAGCGGATACGCTCCTCTGGATACTCTGGATCGATCGGCACATACGCCCCACCCGCCTTCAAGATAGCGAGAATCCCGATCACCATGGAAGGGGAACGTTCAGCCATAATGCCTACCAACTGATCCGCCCCTACACCTTGGCTGCGCAGGGTGCGCGCCAGACGGTTCGCCCGCTCATTCAGCTCGCGGTACGTCAGCCGCTCGTCCTCGTACTCGACCGCGACTGCATCCGGATGACACTCCGCCTGCTCCTCGAACAACATGTGAATCGTCTTCTCTCTCGGGTAATCCGCATCCGTATCGTTGAAGGCAGTGATCAGCCTGCGCTGCTCCTCTTCGCTAATAAGCGACAGCTCGGAGATTTTCTGATACGGGCTGCGAATCATATGCTCCAAGATACAGATGAATTGATGGATAATCGCCTTCGCTTCATGCTCGCCAAATAGCTGCGTGCGGTAATACAGATCAACAAAGAGCTTTCCATCATCTGCAAAATCCAGCACATGAATATCAAAGTCGTTAACCGAATCCCCGGTGTAATCTTGATTCCCATGCATAACTGCCTCATCCATACGAAAGAAGCTCACTGGTCGGTATTGTATCGAAACGCCAAACAACCGCTGGACATCCTGATTGCGGTGAGCCTCTCGCAAGTCCTGAATGATCTTATTGTACGGATAACGCTGATGGCGCAGGATGGAGGCTTGTTCTTTGGCGACATTTTTTAGAAACGAAAGTAATTCCTGCTCAGGCTCCACCAACATCCTCGTTGCGACCGTACTGACGAACATACCGACCGTTTCTTTTTCTTTCCTTGTCGTCCGGTTCGCATACAATGTGCCAATTGCCACATCCTGCTCGCTCGTTACCTTATGCATGTAAATATATAAAGCACTCAGAAAGAAGGTAAAGATACTGATCTGATGCTCCTCGCAAAAGGCTTTTACGCCATGATGCAGTTCGTCTTCAAGCAACCATCTATCGACTCTTGCGTCCGTGCCCACTGTTAACGGATTGTATGACTTCAAACTAGTGGCTTCGGGCATAGTGCCGAATTTTGCGAGCCAATAGTCCTTGTCCTTCTGATAGCGCTCGGATTGCTCGTAGTCGTGCTCGACCTGAATAAAATCGATATAAGAGCTGTACTTACAAGGAGAGCTGTTGCCCCTTATGATATTCGAATAATGCTGCATGATTTCGTTTGCGGCCAAATTCATGGAGATGCCATCGGATACGATGTGATGCATCTTGAAATTGATCCACGTCTCCTCGTCCCCAATCCGTACCACAACGAACCGGTGCAGCTCGGATTCCAGCAGCTCAAGCGGAATCGACCGAAGCTCAAGCATCCTTTGCTCCGCCTGCTCCTTGCTCAAATCAATACATTCGAAATCCTTCTCCTCATAATCCCGAACGTATTGATAAGGAACTCCATTCTCCGTCTTCAATCGGATACGAAAAGAGTCGCTTTGCTCAATGACTTTGTTTATGGCTTGCTTCAAAGCAAACACATCGATGCGGCCTGTTATTTTCACTATCGCAATGATCGTCGAGGTCGTTCGATTTGGATATAGCAATTCGGTATACCAAATCCGCTCCTGGGGTTGCGTTAATGGAAATAATGGAACATTGTTGTTTTTCATCGTCTCTCCCCTTGATAAATGCTTGATTGAACCTCCGAGGTACGCGAAGCCTAGCCAGACGTCCGACGTTGTGCTATGTAACCGCCAAAATGATCGCTACCAGCCAGATCGCTTGGCAGGCGCCAACGCCGTCCGTTCTTCTAGGCGATGTTTATGTCAGCTGAGGCTGAAGTGAATCGATCAAGGTGCAGCATTCCGATACGCCCCGCCTAAATATTTCGCATCCGGCAGCTAGTTCGTCCATGGAAATCGTAAGCGCAGGCATCAGCTTGACAACCATATCTTGACGTCCGGCTCGTTCGACAATCAGTCCAAGCTCATAGCATCGAGATACGATGGCTTTGGAGAGATTCTCATCCTGGCAAGCCGAAACGTCAATGCCCCATATCAATCCCATACCGCGCATTGAAATGAGTGGGTTGATCGGCAGAATATGCTCCCTCAGGTATTGCTCAACAAACTGCGCTTTACGTTCCGTCTCTGCTTCCAACTGCGTCAATTCCCGGAGCTCAAGAGCCGCCGTCGCGCCAACGAACGCAAGCTGATTTCCCCGGAAGGTGCCGTTATGTTCAGCCGGCTGCCAAACATCCAGTTCGGGCTTTAGCAGCAGCAACGACATCGGCAGACCATAACCGCTGATTGATTTGGAGAGCACGACCAGATCAGGAACAATCCCCGCCCGTTCAAAGGAGAAAAATGAACCTGTTCGTCCGCAGCCCACCTGGATATCGTCGACGATCAGCAAAATATCGTGACGGTTGCAAAGATCCCGCAGCTGCTGCAGCCACTGGGTAGGCGCCGCATTTAAGCCGCCCTCAGCTTGCATAGTTTCAAGGATGATAGCTGCCGGCTTAGCTATGCCCGAGTGATCGTCCGTTAAAATCGCTTCCATGTAGCCAATCGTATCCAAACTGTCGATAAAACCCGTTGGGAATGGCATAAACGTAACATCATGCAGCGGCAATCCTCCCGCTTCGCGGTGGTATAGACTGCTTGTGGCGGACAAGCTTCCAAGCGACATCCCATGAAACGATCCGATGAAAGCAAACACGCCCGTCCTTCCCTTCACTTTTCTTGCCAATTTCAGCGCCGCCTCTACCGCATTGGTTCCGGTAGGACCGCAAAACTGAAGCTTATAGTCGAGACCGCGTGGCTTCAGAATCTTGTCTGAGAACGTCTGCAGAAAGGTCTCCTTGGCGGAAGTGTACATATCCAGTCCGTGACTAAGGCCGTCCGATTGCAGATATTGGATGAGCTGTTGCTTGATAAAATCATTATTGTGTCCGTAATTTAGCGCTCCGGCTCCGGCGAAGAAATCGATAAACGCTTTGCCGGACTCGGCGTACAATACCGAGCCTTTCGCACGCACAAAGACATCGGGAAAAGAACGGCAATAAGATCTTACATTGGATTCCAGCATTTCGAATGTGGTTGTCATAAAAAAATCCCTCCATAATTATGAAAATGTGCATAACAAATAGACTTCGTTAATAGGCGGCGATGGACAGCAATGAGCGTGATTTCATCATTTTTATGCGGCAGTTGGTTAACGTACAACCGGACCGCTTGCAGCAACCCCCCTCATCTGAGGTGATAATTCACGCAGCACACTTCTGATGACCTCTTGTTCCTGTTTTTGGAGAAAAAAATGATTGCCCTCCAACATCTGCACTTGGAATGCACCATTTGTATGCTCTTGCCAAGCGTCAAGCGATTCAATACTTACGTCATGGTCCTGCAATCCGCCAAAAACCGAAATCGGACAAGGAAGCACTTCTCCCGGTCTGTATTCATAGTTTTCAACAGCGGAAAAGTCAGCCCGCAATTGAGGCATTACAATTTCCATCAATTCATCATTCTGTAAAACTGCTTCAGGTGTGCCTTGCATGAGCTGAAGCTCTTTCTTAAACTGATCATCGGGCAATTTGTGTAGGGATTTTCTTGGATAAGGCAAGTGAGGCGCAGTTTTACCTGATACGAATAAGTGGAGTGGAGCCACATGATGCTTGAAGTGTAATTGACGAGCGGTTTCAAAGGCTATTAGCGCCCCCATGCTGTGGCCAAAAAATGCGAAGGGCGTATGTAAAAACGGTGTTATCTCCGAAACAAGCGAATGAACGATAGCCTCGACGGAATCCATCGGATCCTCTAACATTCTGCTCTCTCGGCCTGGAAGCTGAACGGGACAAACATGAATGTGAGTCGGCAATTCTCGCTTCCAGTTACTAAATACAGAGGCTCCGCCGCCGGCGTAAGGAAAACAAAATAAGCGGAGCTTTGCAAAAGAGCCGGCGTGCGCATTCAAGAACCAGGAACTCTCTCGAGCAGTCATCTCTCTATCACCCACATCATAGTATTTATGTGGCTACTATAACAAAAATATCAAAAATATACAATTTAAAAATTGTAAAAAGTGAGTAAAAAAGACTAAAATAAACATTAAGCGACCAAGAAGGCGCGTAACCATTCATTTTTATAGATATTGGGAGATTTCCCATAACGTTCTTTCATCCGCGAATTCTCACTGCCTTAAATACCCTCTCGGCATCCAAAAAGATAGGTGGGACAAGGATTTTCCTTGTACCACCTTTGTTCATTCTCTCCTATTTCAATTTTTGAATCTATTGGTTTTTACCATTTAGGAATGATTATAGATTTTTTTGGTTATTAAACCAAAAAACTCGACCTTTTCTATGTCGCTCCAAAATAGCGAGAAAATGGACTGCAATCCGGAACCCGGTAGACACCGATTTACAATGATGGGGTACATGTGACTCTACAACATGATGATCTGCCAGCACATGGATGCCTGGTACGTCAGCCAGAAAGCGGAATGGGACCCGTTGAAAACGACAATTTGCCCTTCTGTTGCTTAAGTATTTAAAAAAGCAGGCCAAAAAATGGGCGGAATCTATCCTTTATTAAAACTGTTTTCACCTTTTACTATTTCCATATAATCCATCCATTTCCTTTTATCCAACCGCTGATTTGATCCATTTCATTCCAAGAGGCGATTTAGGGGACCATCGGGAACGTTCGCGGGGCGGTTAGGCTGTGCAGGATTGTCGGTTGACTATGCTTCTTGGCTGTTTTTACCTCTGCTTATGGAAATTACCGTTAGACCTATTTATTCACGAATCAAATGACAGCATGCTTTCAAGAAGCTATACACGGTTCTTTAAGCCTATTGACGGCGCCGCGTACCAAGCCCTTGTCTATGACAACATGAAGGGGGCAGTCAAACGATTTGTCGGTGATGAGAAAGAATCTACCGAAGGGCTATTGCAATTATCTGTTTACTATGGCTTTGAGTTTCGGTTTTGCAATGCTCGTAGTGGAAACGAAAAGGAGCATGTTGAGAGGACCGTTGAAGTAGCTAGGCGTAAAGCATTCGCCTTTAGGGATACGTTCGAAACGTTAGAAGAGGACAACGACTTTTTGCTAGAAGTATGCGAAAAACTGAACAACCAACCCCAAGATCGGCGGGAAGGAAAGACAGCGACAGCATGTCTGGAGGAAGAACAGCCTTACCTGTTTCAGAGCCTGCCTATGTTTGACACTGCAAGGGTCGTACATGCCAGGGTAGATATATATGCAACACTAGTTGGATGCCGTGAGTGGCGACTGAATCTGCTTCACGATCTCGAAACATTAAAGAAAAAGCCTGGCGCATTAACCGATAGCACGGCACTTGCGCAGGCTCAATCCTACATCAAAAACATATATAAGACCTATATTCCAAAATAAGCCGAAATACACTTGCGTCAGTATGACGAAATGTTTGGAGCCCAAATGCGACCAATAGAGGAGGCGATTGCATGACTACATCCATGCGCAAGGCTTGTTTACACGCTCCTTCTTGCTCGGGCTCTAGCTTACGTTCAGCTTATCATTTAGGCTTGCGGCTATACGCCATATTGCTCGATTTTGATCAAATTCGTCGTACCGGATAGACCAACTGGCGCTCCTGCCGTAATGACGACAAAGTCGCCCTCAGCAAGCAGTCCCGTTTGCTCCGCATCCGCCATTGCAGCATGCAGCAGCTCGTCCGTCGTGCCGGTCTTCGTGCCCTTCACCGGAATAACGCCCCATAGCAGCGCCAGCAGCGGCAAAATCTTCTCGTCCGAAGTAATCGCGATAACTGGCGATTGCGGGCGATATTTGGATACCATCCGCGCCGTAAAGCCGCTTTCCGTACGAGTAAGGATCGCTTTCGCCTTCAGCTCAAGGGAGGAGCTGACAACCGCTTGGCTAATGACCTCTGTAATCGTCGTTGAAGCATTCTGACGGCGCTCTTGGAAGCCTGCGTAATAGTCCAGCTGGGACTCTGCTTTAAGCGCAATGGCAGCCATTGTAGCAACCGATTGGACCGGATATTTTCCTGCAGCCGTCTCGCCGGACAGCATGATCGCATCCGTTCCTTGCATAACCGCACCTGCAACGTCGCTCACTTCAGCGCGTGAAGGACGCGGGTTTACTTGCATGGAATCCAGCATATGAGTCGCAACGATAACAGGCTTGCCCGCTACGTTACATTTATTGATCATGTCGCGCTGCATCGATGGGACATCCTGAACTGGAATTTCAACGCCCAAGTCGCCACGGGCAACCATAATGCCATCCGATGCTGCAATGATGGAATCCAGGTTGACGACGCCCTCTTCATTTTCAATTTTCGAAATGATTTGAACATGGCCGGCACCGTGCGCCTGCAGCAGCTCGCGAATTTCCAAAATATCTTCCGCTCTTCTTACGAAGGAAGGCGCAACAATATCAATATTTTGCTGAATGCCGAAGTGGATATGGCGAATGTCGCGCTCCGTTACGCCCGGCAGCGTCGTGCGGATGCCCGGCAGGTTAACGCCTTTGCGCGGCTTGATCAGACCGCCGTTTACGATCGTACAATGCACTTCCGTCGCTTCCACCGATGCCACCTCAAGATCAATCAGGCCATCGTCGAGCAAAATCGTATTGCCAGGCTTCACGACAAGCGGAAGCTCGCTATAGTTAACATGAATGCGGCGGCCATTGCCGAGCACTTCTTCCGTCGTCAGCGTTAGCGTTTCGCCAGCCACCAGCAGGTAAGAAGCTTCCTCCAGCTTGCCAATCCGCACTTCTGGTCCTTTAATATCCAGCAAAATCGGCACGATTGCATTTTCAGCAGCAGCCGCTTCGCGAATCCTCTCAATTCGCCCGGCATGATCCTCTAGTTCCCCGTGCGCCATATTCAGCCGCGCCACATTCATCCCCGATCGGATCATTTCCCTTAAGGTATCAATAGAATCACAAGCAGGTCCCATCGTACAAACAATTTTGGTTTTACGCATGAAGTCACATTCCTCCTGAACATTTATACCCCTATTATAAACCTAGCCGTTTCAATAGACTACGAAATATAGTATTCTAAATGTAATATAGTACGGTTCATGCGTAAACGGCTTTCGCCGTCCTTTGGCGGCAAAGCTTCCGTTTCGAGGGTGGAATATAAGCTGAATATAAGAGTGAAACTTATAATTTCTTATATTTTTGAAAAGGGGGCTAATGGCCTAAATGCTGCAAGTAACAGCGGTTCGGCAGGACCGGGGAATGGATTGGTTTTACGAAAAAAATACAAAACATACGAACGAAGCCGCGTTGATACTGGTGAGCTACGGGACCGTCGTCTATTGGATTGAGAACGAGAAGGTTATCGCCGAGAAAGGCGACCTGCTCTATATTCCGCCGAATCAAGCTTATTATGGCAAATGTGTGCCTACTGTTTTTCATGAGAAGTTTGTTGTTGCAATAACGTTGTCTGCTGCTCCCGTGCTGCCGCTGCTTCAGCGCCAGACATGGGTGAAATCCCGTATCGGCATGTACGATATGCTGCTGGCCAGAATGAAGCATTTGCATGCGGAATGGCTGGAGCAGGCTGAGTATGCGAATATAATCGCTCAGTCTGTCGTAACCGAATGGCTAGCGGTATGGAACCGCGAATGGAACAAGGGACCCGCGATGGCCGATACGAACCAGCAGGTAGAGCGCATGAAGCATTATATTTTCAACCATTACCGTGAAAAAATTACGAAGGAGGAGCTTGGCAGCTACATTCAGAAAAGCCCCAACTATGCCGCTACCCTGTTCCGCCGTGTTACTGGGCAGACGATCAGCACCTTCGTTCATGATACGAGGATGAAAAAAGCGATCTATCTACTCATCGATTCCATGCTGACGGTTGGTGAAGTTGCTGAATTCGTCGGCTATCGCGACGTTTCTTACTTCCAGCGGCTGTTCAAGCGTTTTACCGGAAGGACGCCGACCTTTTATATGAAAGAGCGCGCCAAGACCCAGCCTTAAATAACCACATAAACGAAGCATGGAGATCATAGGTTCAGCCGCGGCAACTGGAACCCGGTTTCGCTTTCAATAATAAGCACTGTACGCTTGTTCATTTAGCATTATAATAAGAGGTGATGTAATCACTTACATGGAGGTTGATAAACGTATGAGTTCGATCCCTTTGCATAAACGCGGCATTGAAGCGAGTCAGCTGGTTCTCGGCTGTATGCGCTTTGGCGGCGGCTGGAACCGTAATCCGATTGAGGCCGAGCATTTTAAGGAAGGCCATGAAGCAGTCGACGCAGCGCTGGAAATAGGCATCAATATGTACGATCATGCAGATATTTATACGTTCGGCAAAGCCGAGCAAGTTTTCGGCCAAGTGCTGAAGGACCGTCCGGGCCTGCGTGAGCAAATTATTTTGCAGTCCAAATGCGGGATTCGCCTGCAAGGCGGCGATGATGATCCTCAGCGCTTTGACTTTTCGGAAAGTCATATTTTAAGCAGTGTCGATGGCATTTTGGAGCGGCTGCAAACGGATTATCTCGACATTTTGCTGCTGCATCGCCCTGACGCGCTTGTCGAGCCGGAGGAAGTGGCCAGCGCCATTTCGAAGCTTAAGGCTTCTGGCAAGGTTCGCGCATTCGGCGTTTCCAATATGAGCCAAGGACAGATTAAACTGCTTCGTGCATATACGGATGAGCCGTTTATTGTGAATCAACTGGAGCTTAGCCTGCTCAAGCATGGATTTATTGATACAGGTTTGCATGTCAATCAGCTCGCAGCACGCGATAATGTGTTCCCGGAGGGGACGCTGGAGTATTGCCGCATGGAAAATATTCAGCTGCAGTCGTGGGGCCCGCTCGCCCAAGGCATCTATTCTGGCGCTCCGCTCGGCGACAGCCCTGAATCGGTTGTTGCAACAGCCGCGCTCGTTGCTGAATTCGCGGAACGTAAGGATACGACGCCGGAAGCGATTGTGCTCGCATGGCTGATGAGACATCCGGCTAACATTCAGCCGGTTATCGGCTCAATCAATCCAAAGCGTATACTCGCCTGCAAAGATGCGGATACGCTGCGCCTGACGCGCGAGGAATGGTACAGACTGTATAACTGCTCGCGCGGCAAAGCGCTGCCTTAAGGATGATGAGCATAATGATACTTATACGTTTTTGCAAATAGCCACACCTAAAAATTCAGAAAAAATGCTTGCTCCACCAGCATGCAAAAAAAAGCTTCCACCGCCACTTTTCGCGGCGCCGGAAGCTTTTTTCTTATTCGTTTCTTATTCGTTTCTTATTCGTTTCTTATTCATGCCTTATTGACTCAAGTCGACTACAACATGACTATGCGAAACGGTTCCAGACTGAACGCCAGCTTAAACGCCGGCAGCTCGGAAACGGTAAACCTTGCTTGCATAATCGTTATGGAATTGCGGCGCTGCAAGTCCAGCATACAGCAGCTCATCGCCACCATATGTCTCGCCATTCTCTTCCCATACATAGTCGCGGCTTGGATCTAGCCCTTTCAGTACGAAGCGGCTGAGCGGCGGATTCGGCTCCTGCAAGACGGATGTGTAGACAGCAAACGCCTCGCTCTTGTCTTTAGAAACGAACATCCATGCCGCAATATTGCCTTCAAACGGGCTGGACAGACGATAGAAATCACCAAACTGTACCAGGTGGCGGACTTCTTTATAGAGCGCAATTTGGTCTTTCACCGTTTCCTTCTCTTCGTCGGTGAACTTCGTCAAGTCCAGCTCATAACCAAAGTTGCCAGACAGCGCCACATTGCCGCGAGTCTCAAGCGGCGTATTGCGGCCGACCTGATGGTTAGGAATATCCGATACGTGGGAGCCCATCGAGCTAATCGGATAGACAAGGCTTGTGCCATATTGAATTTTCAGTCTGGATACGGCATCGGTATTATCGCTTGTCCAAGTTTGCGGCATGTAATACAGCATGCCCGGATCAAAGCGTCCGCCGCCACCCGAGCAGCTTTCGAACAAAATATGCGGGAATGCAGACGTAATGCGCTCCAGCACGTCATAAAGACCAAGCATGTAGCGATGGGCCGTCTCACGCTGGCGCTCGGCTGGAAGCAGCGCTGAGCCGATCTCGGACATATTGCGGTTCATATCCCATTTCACATAAGTAATCGGCGCGCTAGCGAGAACATCCGAAATCGTTTTAACAATATAATCGCGAACGTCGGCACGGGACAGATCCAATATCAGCTGATTGCGGGCCTCTGTACGGCGTCTTCCTTCGACATGCAGACACCAGTCAGGATGAGCACGATACAGCTCGCTGTTCGGCGATACCATCTCCGGCTCAAACCACAGGCCGAACTGCATATCCAGCTTGCGAATGCGCGCTACCAGCTCCTCAAGACCGCCCGGCAGCTTGTTTTTGTCAACGAACCAGTCGCCAAGCGACGAATTGTCACTATTGCGCTGTCCAAACCAGCCATCATCAAGGACGAACAGCTCCATGCCCAGTTCCTTGCCAACCTTAGCAATATCCTCAATTTTATCCGCTGTAAAGTTAAAATAGGTAGCTTCCCAGTTGTTGATCAGAATCGGCCTGCTCTCGTCACGGAAGCTGCCGCGGCAAAGACGCGAACGATAGAGATCATGGAAGCTGCGGGACATGCCGCCCAGCCCTTCGGAGGAATGAACGAGCACCGCCTCAGGCGTCTGGAATTGCTCGCCCGGCTCCAGTCTCCAATTGAAATCAAACGGATTGATACCGATAAACAATCTTGCGGCATGGTATTGGTCAACCTCAACACCACCCACAAAGCTGCCGCTGTAGACGAGGTTTACACCGTACACATCGCCATGATCCTCGGTTGCCCCTTCGGACAACAGCGCGATAAATGGATTTTGCGCATGGCTGCTGGCGCCGCGGCGGCTTTCCACCGATTGCAGTCCCGGCTCAAGATGGCGGCGATGAATGTAACGCTCGCGTGCCCATGCACCTGACAGCTGAAGCATATCGTAGTGGTCATTCGGCAGATCTAGGCTCATACTAAGCGCCCGTAGCAGCTGCAGCGTATTCTCTCCGCCATTAATGACACGAGCCGAGCGAGTAATCGCGTTATACGACTCGAATACGGTATAGCTCAGTACGACACGCAGGCCGGAATAGCTGTCCGCAAGTGTAATTTCAAGTGTCTGCGCTTCATCCTCCCCCTCTACATAAACAGACGGCAATCCTTCAAGCGCCGGCTTGCCTTGTACGATACGGTGGGAATCGTAACGCAGGTCCGTTACCGTCGTTCCGTCAGCCAGCTGTACTTGATACGCCGGATAGCGAAAATCCGAGTTGCCGAATGCCGGATATTCCTGCGGCAGCGTGTCTAGCGATATTTTAAAATCATCCGCTTCTGTTGAAGGACTGAAAGAGCAGCGCTCCTTCAGCTCAAGCAGTCTTCCGAGCTGGCTGCCGCGTACCCGCTTGCCCCAATAGACATGTGCCGGATAAGCGCCTTTCACCAATCCGATTACATAGCTGGTTTCTCTCGATTGCAGATGAAAAAGCTGATTTTGTTCGTCAAAAATAATAGCCATTATTCGTTAGCCTCCTTATTATGTCCGGCTGTCCCGCTGCTTTCACGCGCCATTAGCGTCGTATTCATCATGACATGCAGCGGAACCTCGCGGCCTTCAATCCGTTCTAAAAGCAGCTGCACGGCTGTCTTGCCCATTTGCTCCGTATACGCTTTAACGCTCGTTAGCGGCGGCTGTATGAAAGCTGATACCTCAATGTCGTCGAAACCGACAATCGCCATTTGCTCCGGCACCTCAACACCGTGCTCATGCAGCGCGTGAAGCGCACCGATCGCCATCGGATCGCTGCCGACAAAGCATGCTGTAGGACGTTCTTCCTGTCCTAGCAGCTTGTTCATCAGCTCGTAGCCGCTGCCTGTTGTCCATTCCCCAGCAAGCACCCATTCCTGGCGCAAAATGCCTTGCGACTCCAGCAGGAGCTGCATATGCTTGCGCCGCGGCTCGTCAGCGGCTTGATCTACTCCTCCGCCAATGTAGCCAATGCTGGTATGTCCAAGCGCCAGCAGATGCTCCATAACGTCCTCAACCGCCTGCTCAAAATTCAAGTTGACCGAGTCATAATGCCGCAGCTTGCCCAGATGGTCAATCATGACCACTTTGTTGCCCTCGTACAGCATTCGAACATCGCGCTGCGCTACACCGCCTACGACAATGAGGCCATCCAGCTGCGGATGAGGCTCCATAGGTCCGCCAATGCGCCATACTTTACCGATGGCAATACCGAGCTCCTCACAGCGGCGTTCAATCCCTCTGCGAATCGACAGGAAGTAAGGATCAATATCCTCATGTTCAAGCGTAAAGCTCAGCAATAAGCCAATTTGCAGCTGTGAACGCTGGCTTTCTTGCTTGAGCCGTTTAAGACGCGATGGCTTGTACTGCAACTTTTCCGCTATCGCGAATATGCGCGCACGCGTCTCTTCGCCGACAGCGAGCGTCATATCGTTGTTGAGCACACGTGACACCGTCGCGGCAGACACCTCCGCCATAGCCGCAATTTCTTTAATCGTTGCCATTTCCTCCACCACATTCGTTTAGTTAATAAATTTACTAAATAACTTCCGCTTTATTTTAGCAAATTTCTTGGTATACAACAAGCCTTGTCTTAAAGAACGAAAAAAGAGCCTGCCCTTGTACGGGAAGCTCCTGCTAGCTTTTCCTTATTTTACTCATAACCGACTTAACTTACTCTCATCTAAGGCATACAAGCCTTAAGACACATGCTTGTGGTAAAGTTCGATGAAACACTCAGCCGTAACCGGCGGGCTATAAATATAGCCTTGTACCAGGTCGCATTTATGCTGGCGAATAATTTGCAGCTCCTCGTCCGTTTCGACGCCTTCTGTCACAACCTTCATGTTCAGGTTGTGGGCGATTACAACCAACGATTTAAAAATCATTTGCTTCTTGAAATCCGAGACGATGTCATGGATAAACGATTTATCCAGCTTCAGATAATGCAGTGGAATGTTCTGCAAATAGCTAAGGGACGAATAACCCGTTCCAAAATCATCCAGAGAAAGCCGAATGCCAAGCTGCTGCAGCTCGCGCAATATTTTAAGCGTATGATCGGGATTATCCATAAATATCGTCTCCGTCAGCTCAAGCTCAATTTGCTCTGGGCGGACGGAGGCTTCCGTAATAATGGATTGGATCGTCTCCACGATATGCTTTTGCTGAAATTGCAGCATTGACATATTGACGCTGACCGTCAGCGCTGTGACGCCTTGCTGCTCCCACATTTTAATTTGTTTGCATGCTGTTCGCAGCACCCATTCCCCGAGCGGAATAATGAAGCCTGTCTTCTCGGCAAGCGGGATGAAATCAAGCGGCGAGATCATGCCAAACTCCGGATGGCGCCAGCGGATCAAAGCTTCGGCTCCGTATATTTGTCCGGATTTCAAATCCACCTTTGGCTGGTAATACAATACGAATTGCTCGCCTTCAAGAGCAGGGAACAGACCGTTCTCCAGCTCCTGCTCCCGCTTTGAAACATCCTTCATCGATGGAGAGTACAGCCTGCTTGTATTGCGCTGCTTCTTAGCGACAAAAAGCGCCGTGTCTGCCTCCTTGACCATACGGTCGCCGGTTTCCACCGTCAGCTCGTGCTGCAAGCTAATGCCAATACTTGCGGTTATGTAAAAAAGCCTGTCATTCAATTGGATAGGTTCAGCAATCGCAAACAAAATATCATCGGCTACAAGCAGCAGCGGATTCATATGATTCACATCATTCAGAAGCACGACAAATTCATCTCCACCAAAACGGAACACCTGGCCATTGGCACCAATGGTCTGTTTAAGTCGGTCTGCAAACTGCTTGAGCAGTTGGTCGCCCATTGCATAATCGAGCGTATCGTTAATAACTTTAAAGCGATCCAAATCGATATAAAGCAGCGCTGCCTGCTTGCTGCTGCTGTACAGCACGGTATGTATTTGCTCAATATGACGCGTATAGCCATAACGATTGGGCAAGCCCGTTAGCAAATCATGAGTCGCTTGAAATTCGATCAGTTCCTCGCTCGCCTTGCGATGATCAATCATGCGATTGAACTGCTGCGCCATAAATTCGAACTCGTCCTTCGTGTCAATGTCCAGCTTCTGGTTCGTGTCGCCCTCCACTAGCGCTGAGGACACGTGCACCACTTTGCGGATGTTTTGGAGCACGATTTTGCGAATGAGCAGTATCATAAGCATCGTTGTGAAAATAAAAGCAACCAGGGAAATGATAATGGTGTTGCTTAAGCCTTTATAATAGTCCTTGAGCATATTGCCCTTCGGAATGATCGTTTCAAAATACCAGGTTTGATCCTTTATATGTATCGGGTTAAGCAGCCTCATTACAGTCCCGCTCACCATAGGGTCGGAGGTATACATAATGGTCAGGGCCTGCTCCTTCAGCTCCTCTAAAGATTTGCCATCCGGCAAAGGCAAGTAGGGCTTGGATACCAGCGCGCGATCGAGCCCATTAGCAAGGTAGCTGTCACCAGCCGTAATCATCGTCGCGTAGCCGCCCATAGGACGAATTTTCTCCACTTCCTGCTGCACCATGTCGAGCGAAATATCCGCTCCAACGACACCTAGAAAGTTGCCCTCATCATCCAAAATCGGATAAACAAACGACGAAATTAAAATCCGCTCGCCGTTAATATCATAATAATAAGGCTCCAATAAAGCGAATTTCTTCGTCTGCTTAGGAATTTGGTAGTAGTCCCCATCGCCGACCTGCTCATAGTTCTTATTTGGGTAAGCAACGATCCTATCGGCTTGACGCACAATATAGGGAACAAAACGTCCCGTCTCATCATCATAGCTGCTTTTATTGCGAAAATTCCCATCCCGATTATCGAACGCATTAGGCTCCCAAACCGTAAAAACACCAAGTATATAAGGCTGTTCCCGCACAAAATTTTCAATAAGCCTGACTGCCTCTGTGCGGTCAGCCATCTTATATTCCTTCATTTGCTGCAAGGATTGCTGCAGGCCTTCAAGTCTAATTAGGGCATCATTTATCTCTAAGGACATCTTGCTTATGTAAGCATTGGACTGGTTTTGCGCAACCAGTTCCCCTTGGCGCAAGCTAACGTCGTACAGCTTCATTAATTGAATGGAAGCAAGCAAAGTGAAAGACAGGATCATGAGGGCTCCCAATGTAAAAATTAATTTATGCGCAATACCAACCCTCATTGTTTTCAAGTGCCTATCCTCCTCCAAATGAAGCTGCTTATAGAATCGACGAATTTTGCCAAATTATGATATAGTTCTAGTATACTTGACGCATTAATCCAAACACAACGCCAAATTAATTTAATATTTTAAATTGCCGCGACAAATTGCGACAATTATTGTCGAATCTCAAATTAACTGCTTTATTACCTGAAAAAAAGCTGTTTTCCCTAAATTCCCGCTTGGCTGCTAATGTGCTTAAATCTGTATTCCTCTGCCTCATCTTCTGTTATTGCCGAAAGCTCCCTTACAGAAGATGGGAGCTTTCGCGCTTTCCGGCTTTACTTGGGTAGGGCCTATCGAACCTGTTTCCTACTAGGAAAATATGACCATTTTAACGCCTGCTATCGTCTGCCGCGTCTTTGGAACGTTGAAACTTGCGAATATCCTCGCGCAGCTGCTCGGCGGTTCTTCCTTCTGTTTCAAGGCCATACTCTTTCGCTGCTTGGCGCAGCATTTCCAGACGCTTAGCCCGATTCTCCGCTTTGAAAGCTTCCCACTTCGCTGGATCTTTTTCCTTCGCCGCCTTCAGCTCGCCTTTTAATTGCTCGGAGGTCTTGCCTTCAACAGCAATGCCGAAATATTCAGCCATATAACGAAGCTTGGCTAGACGATACTGCTCATGGCCCAGCGCGTGCTCGCGATGATGCTTTTTATGCTCCTCGTGAAAATGGCCCTTGGCAGCTGGCAGTCTGTCAGGCTGCTGCTCCGCCTTTGGCTGGGCTGGCTCTGCGGCATAGGCTGCGGGCGCCATTATGGCTGCCGCGAGCAGGCATGCCGCTGCTGACCGCACTATTTTTGACTTGTTCATCCCTCGGACACAACCTTTCTGCTGAGCATAAGCGAAGAAATAAATTTCTATTGTCAGAAGCCTTTCATCGCCATGCCTAAGTTCATGATGCAAGGGGGCGAATTTCGCTTCAGCCCCTTACTTGGTTATTTTGTCCATCAGCGATTTAACATAATCAAGAGGATAGCGGAAGCAGCATAAAAAGACGCCAGAGCCTCTGCTCTGACGTCTGACGTTCTTACTATTGGCTGGCTGGATTGCTTTATGCCCCAGATGAAGCGCCGTTCTCCAGCTGCGAAAGCTCGGCAATCAGCTCTTCCCGGGAAAAATGCTCGCCAATAAACACGGCTACATCATTGACTTTCCCCTGCGGTGTTATTTTCATAAAATCGCTTTCCCCATAGGCATATTGAAACAAAAAACGGCTCGCTGTATCCGTGAACGTAACGATACCCTTCGCCCGGTACACCTGCTCCGGCAGATTGTTCAGCAGCGCCTCAAACTGGACACTATCAACAGGCCCCTGTAAATAATGGGTCAGCGCCATTACATGGTCATGCGAATGATGGTGATGCGCGTGCGGCTCTTCCTGCTCATGCGAATGATGGTGATGGATATGATCCTCATCATGCTCATGGGAACAGCCTGGACCACAGGCATGTGCAGCTTCTGCGTGCTCCTGGTTTGCAGGCTGCAGCAAAGCGGAAGAGCCTGCAGCCGCCGCTTGCTGGGCATCCAGCCAAGACCACTCGTCTATGATGCAGCGCATCGTTGCAACGATCTGGGCATGGGTGTTCAGCTCCCGCAGCGCCTGCTGCGCTTCAACCAGCTGCTCCGGCTCCAGCTTGTCCACCTTATTGAGCAGCAAAAAGCTCGCGCAGCGAATCTGGTCCTGCATCAGCTTAAGCGTGCGTCCTTTGCCGGCACGAGTTCGCCTTAACAGCTCGGGGCCATCTACGACCGTAATGACCGCTCTCAGGTCAATGCGCATATACATGGCCGCTTCCGTCACGCCATCCAAAATTTCCATCGGATTCGCCGCACCCGTCGATTCAATGACGATGATATCAGGCTGATGCTCATCCATCAGCAGCTTCATCTCCAAGCTCAAGTCACCGCGAATCGTGCAGCAAATACAGCCGCCCAGCATTTCGGCCATCGGCACTTCGTCTCCGACTTCTTGCCCATCCAAATTAATATCGCCCAGCTCATTCATAATGACAGCTGCTTTCTTACCCTCAGCCTGCCAGTAATCGAGCATGCGCTTTAACAGCGTCGTCTTGCCGCTGCCGAGAAACCCAGTCAGCAAATAGATCGGTACTGGCGGTTTGCTATTTTCCATCTTCAAAACTCCCGTATCCATTATCGTCCTTCTACATAAGCTTTATTATATCGTAATTGTTACGTTGTCGCACCCTAAATGCGGCTCCAGCTATGTAAAAGCCCGGAGCGCGGGATGCTCCGGGACGATTAAGCCTATTTCATGATTTTGCACGCTTTGGAAATGATGCAAAACCTTATAAAGTTAAGAGACATGTCGGCAGACATCAATAATCATTCATTAGATGAAAGCGCGAGTGATGATAACAAGTAGAATGAAAAGGACGAGAATTGCTCCTACGTTAGTGAAGGGGCTGCAGCCGTGGCCGTAGCCTGCACCTGCTAAATTGTAGCTCATTTGTTCAACTCCTTTTTGTTCAGATATACGTTCCTGCGGCCCAGCGCCTAGCCCGGCACCGAGCCGCCTGATCCTATAACTGGACTATAGCCAGCAAGCGCGAGTAATAATAACAAGCAGGATGAAAAGTACGAGAATCGATCCTACGCTTGTAAAAGCTCCGCCTACACCATGAGGGGCACAGCCAGTTCCAGCGTTTGCCACATTGTAGCTCATTTGTCCATCTCCTTTGGTTGAAGTACACAGTATCCTATGGACGAAATGGCGAAACGGTATAGGCGCTTGCAAGAAATGTGCGTTTGCCCTGTTCGCAGGCGACCTGCTGGCTTAAGGAGTCTTTTATGCAAAAACCTTGTCAAATCCAGCCTTTGAGCGACTTAGCAGCTCATCCGGCGTTTCCTCAGGAGCAGTCCGGGTCAATATCTCCTGGACAACTGGCCCCTTGTAGCCGATGTCTGCGAGCGCGGCAAGAAAGCCTTTCAGGTCAATAATCCCTTCACCTGGGTATAGACGGTCATTATCCAGCAGCTCATCGACAGGCAGGTCGCGGGCATCATTGATGTGGACATGAACAACCTGATCAGCTCTGAGGCCTCGCAAATGCTCCGGCGTAAAGCCCGTCGTATGGCAATGATAAGCGTCCACCAGCAAGCCAACATTGGGCCGATTAATCGCCGAGATAAGCGCAAGCGTCTCCTCAACCGTCCATATAAAAGGATTCGCCCATGCCGTCCGCAGATGATGTGGCCCCACAAACTCCAGCGCAAACCGAATGCCATATGCGTCCAAAACGTCGGCAATTAGGCGCAAGCGGGATACGGCAAGCGCTGTAAACAGAGCCGATTTATAGTCCGTCGAAGGCAAAATGTACGTACAGCAGGCTGTACATCCCAATTGTGCCGCAGCCGCCGCATGCAGCGGAAGCTGCTTCAGGCCCTCCCGAAACTGCTCATCCGTGCCGCGCCATTCCACATTCAGCCCTATTGAGCCTAATGTCACCTGATGGTCAGACAGCAGCTTTGCCGCCCCTTGCTCTCCATGCTTGTCTACAAGCGCCTTGGCATCCATATCAACGACCCCAAATCCATACTCTGCTGCTTTTTCAATCAGCTGTTCATCTGTAATGGAGCCTAATCCCGACTTGCTTAATCCTCTAATCATTCCCCTACACCTCTTCCCAGTTAAATAGCACACCTAAATATTCATCTTTCTTATTGCGTAATCCTTCATAAGCAGCAGGTGCATCAACAGGACTCATAATATGGCTGATGAGCGGCTCGATCTGCAGCTTGCCATATTGCATAAGGCGGAATACGACCTCTGAATTGCGTACAAGGGAATGCTTGACGAAAGCTTCCGGCATTAGCGGATAACGCCATTCATGCGCTCCCTTGAACGTTACACAGCCGCGTCCGTTCAAATGGATGCTGTTCAGCAAATCGGTTACATTGCTTTGCAGCTCACCCCTCGGGCTGCCGAGCAGGATCGCTTCCCCATATTGGCCGACAAGCGCTACATTGCCCAAAATGACCTGTGGCACCCCCGTTGCTTCAATAAGCGTAGAAACGCCTTTGCCGCCCGTCAATTCCATAACCTGCTTATGTGAATCCGCGCCTGCCTCAATGGCGTGCTGGATACCGCAGTGCTTGGCGAGATCCCTGCGTTTTGCAGCTAAATCAATGCCAATAACCGAAGCACCTTGAAGCCCAGCCAGCTGTGCGGCCATATTGCCAATCAGTCCAAGGCCTGTCACCGCTACATAATCGCCGAGTTCAATGGACGATACCCGTGTACTCGTCATCGCCACCGTAGCCAAACGCGTAAATGGCGCCCAAGCCAGTGGCAAGCTATCTGGCACTTTCAGAAATACCCCGCTTGTCGTCGTCAGCTCATAGTGGGAATGCTTGCCGTAATGAAACACCATATCGCCAATCTGGAAGCCTTCAGCCGCCTCTGGTCCCAATGCCACAATTTCACTAGCTGCCGCATACCCAGGCACAGACGGCATAGTAAACCAGCTTTCGCCTCCGGAAAGACATGCGAGCTCCGTCCCCGGGCTAATGAGCGTATAATGCTTTTTAACCAGCACCTGATTGCCTGTAAGCTCTGGAACCTGGGCTTGCAGCTCCTCCTGCTTCACTTCTACTTTCCATGGGGCTGTAAACTCAATTTGCGTGTTTTTCATGAGATGCACACTCCCGTTATGTAGTGGTTGGACTACCCGCTTATGAGGCTCCGGATAGGACCGGAGGCTTCGGCCTTGAATTGGCTGGGCGTCAAGCCCGCCTCGCGTTTAAATATGCGGCTAAAATGATGAATGCTCGAAAATCCGCTGCCCGCCGATATCGCAGTCAACGTTTCCTTGCCTGCCATGATCCGTTTTTTGGCATGCTCGATGCGTACATACGTCAAATACTTATGAAGCGTGACACCCGTCTGCTCTTTAAACAAGTTGGATAAATAGCCCGGCGACAGCCCAGACTGCTCGCTTATGCGATCATTGTCCAATTCAGGATCGGCATAATGCTGCTGAATATAGTCAATACATTGCTGGATCGGCGCCCACGCTTTCGCTTGCGTGCCTTCCTGACGCTCATGTCCGCTTTGATTGCGCAGAAAAAGCACAAGCAGCTGCAGGGCAATTGCCTTAAGCTCCAGCTCGCTAGTTGCGCCGCCTTCTATGAATCTTTTTCGCATGATGCGAAAAAGTTTTTTCAGCTCCATGCGGTCTGGACCGCTGATGGCGGAGAGCGGATGTAAGCCTCGAAGTATCTGCTCGCGCTGCGGAACGATCAGTTGCTCGCCGCTTGCAATGCCAATCGACTGCCAGCGCCCCCGCGCCTCATCATGATATAAATCAAAGTGGAAAATATACTGAATCAGCGGCTCGCTAGACGTCGAGCGAATGAAATGCGTCATCAGCGGCGGCATGACGATCGCATCCCCTTCCCCCAGCTGATAGCGCACGCCATTTAAAATAAAATCGGCCTTACCCTGCTCGATAAACGTAAACACATGGTCATAATCCAGCCACTCGCCCGATAGCTCGGCGGATTTGATGATTTTAACAAAACGCACGAATGGGGAAATGTTCTTTAATGCTGCTGCCGAAAAAGTCATCCGCTCGCCTCGCCTCCTGCAAAAATAGCTTATAAGCTTTAGTTTAACATGGAAGAGGCAATCGCTGGAGCGATAGATAGATTCGCTATAATGGACTTGTTCGTCGAGTAGGCTACTTCCCTATCGTTTTATTTTAACGTAATAACGCTTCCAGTTCTTTAGGGGAAAGCATGACTATTTAACAAAAACTACGATATATTTTTCACAAGGATGGGGTAGGAAAATCGATTTTTCTGGAGAATATAGTTCAACTGAGGATCGTGCACTTTTAAATTTTAATGAGAGGAGGGTCACCCTAACTGTGTCTCTTTTCTATTATATGGCATCAAGCCATGAGCTTCCAACGGGTTCTTTCGGGAAGAAATGTACGACGACGACGCTAATCGACTACGTCACTTATGTAAATCCAGACGCTAAAAATCATGGACATATGAAAACATTGCTGGAGAACGACCCGAAGGGGGAGAGGTTGATGGAAATCTATGAGACAAACGAGGATGCCGCAGGGCTATATGTACGCGGACCTATGCAGGATCAAGAGACCTCGCTTATATTCCGCTTTCCCTATGTGTACGAAGTCCATCCGGATGGCGGCTCATTCGAGATGAATGAGGAGATCAAGAAAGCCTATCCCACCTCCTATGCTTGCGGCAAAAAATGCTTGACGGAGCTTTTCCAATACCTTGACCGCAATCTGAGAAATGGCGAGGAAATCGAGCTATTCTCCTGCTGGACGGATGGAATGGAGCGTTTTACGGAAAAGGAAGTAGAGAAGCTGGAGCCTGATCTTATACTGGAAATTGCTGAACTGCTCCAAGCAGAGGCGTTTGAATGGAAGAGGCAGCAGTACATCGTCGTTAAAAAGTAGACTTGCCGCAAGCGCCGAAATGGAGAGCTTCTGGTGAATTACGCAAAAGCGCGTTGAAATCATGGTTTCTCTCCATTTCTTTGTGCATATTCTGGCAATGAATCGACAATGCGGATGGCTGTATGAATGAATAAATGGATGGTCAGCCGTAGACGGCTTATTGTTCTTTTTGTCCGCTAGCCTTGCGAAGCTCGTTGGCAAGACGATGCGCTTCTTGCATGCCTGCTGTATCGCCTTTTTGCTTGCATGCTGCCCAAGCGGGCTGCAAGTAACGTTTAATAAGAGCATTAGCATCTTCGGCTTTCATGGTGTAGGAGTCCTCCTTCGTTATAATGGCCATTGCTGCCGTAATCTGTGCCGTTGTCGGCCGGATGCCTGCCCGCAGCTGTGCCGTCGAAAGGCCAAACGTCATTTCAAAATGGGGATAATCCTTAAATGAGGTCCAGTCTCCTCCCCACGCGAAACCAAGCCGCTTCGCTTCATCTACTACCTCGGCCCAATCTACCGTCTGGTTAACGTTGCCGTCGCGTTTCGTATCCCAGTAAGCCTGCTTTCCATCCGGGGACAGCAACGCGAAATCTATCGCTACGCCAAAATTATGGTAGCTGTAGCCGCCTCTGGCGTTCGTGACAATGCTGCCCGCCGTCGTTCGGCCTTGCGCGTAGAGCTTGTCCTGCTCCGCGATTGTACGTAGTCCTTGCGTGATGACGATAGGAATATCGCGCGCATAGCAGCGTTCGATTAGACGCTCGGAGGCGGCACGAACAGGAGCAAGCAGTCCTGCGAGCTTGGGTATGGATTTATTTTTCACCTGCAATAAGGTCAGCATTAGGAATCGTTCCTTTCTGTTGGGTCACTTGGGTCACTTGGGTCACTTGGGTCACTTGGGTCACTTGGGTCACTTGATTCAGTTGCTTTACTTGGTTCAGTTACTTCTGTTGGTTCCGCACCGCGTTTTGTCGCCCGCTCCATCTTCGCTTTCAGTTCGCTCTCGATCAGCTTGACGACAGCCTCGGGAATCCATTTACCCCAGCCGGCACGGTAAGCGTTGGCCGTTAAGGACTGCCAGGTGTGATAGATAAGTCCCAGTGTAATTGCGTAAAATAATAATCCAGGCAATACAAACATTTGGTCAAACAAGTTAGCTACTACTGGCAAAGCTAGAAGGAACATGGTACGCGGTACTCCTTGTCGAATACCATACTCCGAAGAATATGTTTTATCTTTTTTTGATGCCGCAATCCCTGTCACCCAGTCCATTGCAGTTACAGAAACTAGTAGAATAATAGGAATAAGTCTATTCGGTCCGTAAAACAAACTGATCCAAGGGGCTAAAATCCCTCCAATCATTGTGGCTAATGTTGTACCTGGCGTTACATCAACCATCAGAATTTGCTTAAACATGGTTCTCATCCTTTCTTTTCTTAATAAGTACCTATGTGAATATTGGTGGTATAAATACATTTCTATTGCAAATTTTCTATCACTAATAAAATAATTTAGTAGTGATGCACATATCCATACTATATAAACAAAAAAACAGACCGTCCTTCTAATAAGGTAGCAGTCTGTTTTTGCGAAAAAGCCCTTCCTTATCAACAAGTGTGGCTTGCTTAAATGAACAATATGATCTATATGCTATTATGTTCCCATGCTAAAGTAGGGAGATTGAACATTAGTTTTAACCAAAAAACTGTCAATATTTGCCGAATAACCAATATCATTACGCCATAGCATCAGCTGCATCTTGTCCCCTGTATTGAATGACAATGTCTCCGAGACGAACAGTTTTGGCGTACTATTGGGGGTTGTTTGCCAAAGAACCCCGGCTGGTGAACCGTTCCTATAGATCCAAGCTCTAGCGCGTGAACTTCCGTTCTCAAAGCTGGTCCATAAGTTGAACTCAAATTTAAAGGTACCACCACGAGTTATTTCTAATACCGCTACTGTCAGTGGAGTATCAACATTAGATGTTAAAACATTATTTAGTCCTGTTAATACAAAGTTTCCAGTACTATAAATCCAATCAGGAGCACTTGCTGGTATTGAGCCAATTTTGGAAGCCAGCACCGCATAAGTATCGGACGAACTAGCCGCAACACCCTTAGCAGTAATCGCCTGGGCGACAACGGTTTTACCATTACTGGCAGACGTAAAAAGCTCGTTGATAGCTGCGACTAGTGTTGATTTATTTGATGTATTTAGAGCTGCAAGATTACCAGCATAGCCCTGAACCGTATCCAGTCTTGCAATATCATCTGCCGCAACTGGTGCAGCCACTTTTGCTCTACCAAAAGCATCTCTTAGTATCACCCTATTAGCTACTGGATTTGCATCAGGATAGAGGCTTCTCCAAACTGGAGTAAATTCCTGACCTGCTACAGTAGCTATAAAACCAGTGTCAAAAAACTCAAAATTATTTCCAGTAGCTGAAAGTCTGATGCCTCTAGCACCTATACTTGCATGTGTAACTGCATAGTAATATTTATTGGGATCTCCTGTGAATGCGTTATTAGCCCATAATGCATATCCAGATGAATTAGATGATAAATCAGCCCAATCCCCTGCTGATATTTCTTTGCCTGTCGTCGACACTTTAAGTGCTCCTGAAAGAAGTCCCCCAGTTAAAGCTAATTTTTCAGCATTTAACTGTTCAATAGATTTCACTGGTGGTGTATACCAATTCCCCTTGCCTGTAATACCCTTAATCATATTTCCCAATTTAGAAAAAAGCCTGCTTAGTGTATCTGCTCCTCCTGAAGCAGCAATCGTATCCGTTACAGAGCGCTCACCAATTTTTTCATCACTGATGCTCCCATCTGGTATCTCAAGATTTATTTCTTCGATGGATGCATGCAGCTCCCCGATAGCCGTGGCCTGATCATTCACTTCCTGACCCAGCTCATTCATATCTGTCTCGGTCACAATATCATTAAATTTCCAGTCTGTTTTAGCCATGTTTATCTTACTCCTCCTTCACAAAAATCGTTTGAATCATGAGTGTGTCTGATGCAATCGGCAGGTTTACTGCGTTGTCGCTGACGGTTCCGGCTGCATTTTTCAGCTCAATGCGAGTGACGGTATCGACCGCGCCCTCTGGAATAAAATAATTCAGGCTAAGCGCACCATCGCTGGCCGATTTCACTATAAAATCCGTAATCTCATAAGCCCCGCTATTGAGCACAACCTTCGTAATTTTTGAATCAATAAACTCCGCAACCTCCTGCTTAAACGTAGACGTAATCACTTCACAATCACCTCTGCTTCCCTATCTGTAAATGGCGTAACGCCGAGCTTCCAGCTGCCGAGCCTAGTGTTCCGCATGAGCGGAACGCCAACAATGCGTTCCTCCAAAACAACGCCATCCATAATCGCCGTCTGTTGCCGATAGACGATATTGGCGGGCTTAATCGCGGAAACCGTACGTTCCACCTCTTTAAAAATATTAGCCTCGTCAATTGCCGCTGTTACCGTCAATATGAAGTTTTGCACATCAACCGTTGCGATTCCGCGTCCTGTACCGACAAGAAAATCCAATCGCTCCTGCAAATATCTCATCGTAAAAGGAGGCTTGGTCGAATAACGATTGACGATCCGTCTCCGGCGAAAATCAACGGTTTCCGCATTCGGATCGGCTTGAATGCCCAGCATGCGCTCCCTGCGTTTAATAGCCGGCAGGCTCGCCGTCATTACAAACCCGTCATCCAGTTGCTGAAGCTGTGCCTGCTCCAGCAGAGCCAGCTCCACATTTTCCGTGGCTGCGAGCTTGATAAATTCCTTAATGTCCGTATACAGCTCCGGCCAATAGGATGAAACTGGCTTAGTCATGCACAACCACCGTCCCCAATAACGGGATTTCATCCTCAGCCAAAGCTAAATTGGCAGCGGCTCCGTTTAGCGTTGTGCCAAGTACATCCACCACTCCTGAAACGGTCAAAATACGGGCCTCGATTTGAGCAATGCGAACGGTAAGCTCCTGCTGATTCATCCACTCTTGACGCAGCTCTAGCAAATAAGTGGAAATTTTATCCTCAATATCGCTTTGAACCTGTCCTATCGTCCTACCGTGCGCAAGCATAACCGTCGTTTCCACAGCCACCTGCGCCGTGTCGACACCTGTTACTGTTACCTCATGTCCAATCGGCGCCATACCAAGCCCAAGCCCGCTGTTAATGGTTGGATCAATGGCGGTCTGAACAAGCGCGATGAGCGGTTCCGCTGGCTTTGTCCAGTCTGCAGCAATTACCGTGCATTTGACAGTGCCTCCACCATTCCACACCGGGAAGATTTTCGCTCCGCCTACGCCATCAATCGAGCTGATCATTTGCTTGTAATCGGCAATATTGCCGCCAAACGCTGGCTCATTCACAACGCTGTAATACCTTGCCCGCAAAGCCTCATCCGTTTCAGCTTCTTCGCCAGGCACCAAAATTTGCGCAAGCTCGGCGCGCACGAGCCCATCAACATAAGCAAGCGGCAGCATCGCTCCATATTTCTGATTGCCAAGAATGCCAGCTGTCTCGCAGGTCAATGTGAAATGTCCCGTTCCGATTTTCCCCGTTACCGTATACCTCAGATCATCGATGGCAAACCGGCTCTGCAAAGGAACATCTACAAGCTGGCCATTGCTGCCAAAAAACTCCCCCTGCCGCTGGGCGAAGGTAGCTGGCTGCCTTTCCACACCAAACTCAGCCGTTCGCCGTTCCAGCCACTCGCCCGCAGCCGTATCCGCGAACAAAAGCACCTGATTCGCATCAAGCTGCGCATACATCTCTGATAGCTCGGCAGCCGCTGGCGCCAAGGCATCATAAATCACGCTGCCCTCCCGCTTATCTACATCATCTGAAACCCGGTGCAGCATACGCTGTAAAATAAAACTATACGTAAATGCCTCATACACGGGCCATCACCTCCTCTTTAAAGCTTCCTTCATCGGTTACTACCGTAAAACTCACCGCTGCCTTGTCCCCCTCAACCGTCAGTTCAAAATCCGTCACATCTGCTATTCGATCATCCGCCAGCAGCGCTTCAGTTACGCGGCGCTTGAGCTCAGAGCGTACATAGAGATGGGAGGATTCATTCAATAAATCCAGCTCGGAGCCATAATCAAAGCTATAGATAAAATAACCGTACCGCTCCGTTTGCAAAATTTTGAACACTGCCTGCTTAATCGCACTGAGGCCATCCGTCATGCCGGACATACGCTTATTCGCAAAATCGATATAATATGTGCGGCTAGGCTCAATTGCCGTTTCGGTCTCCAACTCGTCGATGCTTGCACCTTGTGGAATCATGCGCTCACCCGATCCAGCACGACGAACTGTTGTCCGCCCTGAACCCGAAGCAGCACTACAATATCACCTGGCTCCAAAGCGCGGCTAATCCGCTGCACATCACTCACGCCTTCCGGAATAATTAAAAAATCCTCCGAAAGCGTGAAACGTTGGTCAACGTTCACTTCCAGAGGATTCGTACCAGTTACCCGGCCGATCAACACAGCGACGGGATTGCCCGACGCATGGGCGGCAGCGCCCGCTTTTTTAATTGCATCAAGCAGTGCCATCATATCACCTTCAATTCTAATGTCATCGTATGCGCGTCCGCTTCAAGCTTGTGGGAGCATTCGTCCACCAGAAAATATTGCCCAATGTCCAATTCCTCAATGACAATCGGAACATAAGAGCCCGCACGTACGCGCAAATCTCCAATCGCTTCAATGCTGAGGCTGCGCTGCTCCCGATTTTTCAGCTTCAGCAGTTGATCCAGCAATTCATTAATTTGCGCACTGTTCATTTGCTCATCGGCTACCTGATAAAATTGCAGCAGACCCCATTTAGCAATATTCGCGCTGTCCTGTCCAATGTAGACGTCGCGCTTCCCGGTTTCTTTATTGTTTTGCACCACTTTGATTTTATTGTACGATTCGCTGTCGATTGAGTTTTTGTAGCCAAAATCCGTCATTAGGCTCCAATCGCCAATGATAGAATCCGTCTTCATGTCCTCGATATTGCGAAGCGTCAAAGCACCAGCATCATCGAACAATACAAAATTACCCTTATCGTTAATCAGCGTATAGTCGAGCGCCTTGCACATAATATCCAGCAGCTTTTTGTTGTCCTCAATCATAGAAGGAATAACATACTCCGTCTCTGCCAGCGTTCCTATTTTCAAGCCCGTATCCTCAGCGATTTGCTTAATCATTTCGGTAGCGGTCTTGTTGCTAAACACATACGTATCGCTCATTAGCAAATAACGCAGCTGGTCATACGCCTTGATCGTAACACTCTCGTCCCTGCCAAAATTGTATTCAAACACATAGCCGTAAAATACGACCTGCCCATCCTTCGACAGTCGAACGACATCGCCATTGTTGACCTCAAATGCTTGGTGCTGGTACGGGGCGCCCTTAATAAGCGTAAAATCCAAGCTCGATGCGGAGCCTATCCGCTTCGTTTTATACGTTAGGGAAGGAACGAGATTTGTCACATTCCACACTTTTCCATTCCGGTTATCAATCAAAATTTCAAGCATCTCATCACCCCGGTAGCTTCAGCACCCTACCGATTTGCAGCTTGCGCAGCTCAGAATCGGCGATGCCATTCAGCTTCTGTATTTCCTTCCAACGCGACTCGTTACCGAGCTGCTTTTTGGCTACCCCAATGAGCGTATCGCCGCTTACGAGCGTGTAGGTTTTTGGGGTTTCCTTCGTATCGCGCTCTTTCTTGCTGCCCTTCTTTTGGTTTTTATTAATTTTGACAGGCCTTGCCTTGTAAAACACATACTTTTTCAGCCCCAGGCTGTATTCAATATCACCAGAGCCCGCCGCTTCCCGCCATTCAAACTTCTCAATGCTGACGGCAAGATTTAAATCGAAGGAGGCACCTGTGAAAATAAAGCGGATCGGACGTTTCTTTTTCATCCAGTCCTGAAGCAAGGTCAAATAAACATAAGGCTCAAACAGCGTCTCGCTGGCAACAAACGAATAATTCGCTCCGGGCGCAGGAAAAAAGCTGTCGAAGGAAATCTCCGTCAGCTTTGGACTTTGAATTACATTGATTTCGCCAAGACCGGATACGTCGTAAGACTTGCCGCTAGTTGCGTCGCTAATTTGCAGCTCAGCTGGATTAACCGGAAGCCGAAAGCCGCTTTTCTGATTGTCATAGCTGAGCCAAATGCCGTACTCATGATGCTTGTTCGTAATCATTAAGCATACACCCCTTCCGCCGACGAAGCGATTTGCTCGTTCAAGGAGCGCTCAATACGGCTAATAATGGTGTCGATATCGGTGCCATTGTTAATATCGCCGGTTTGTACACTTACGGTCGGCTGGAGCGACACGAAGTTCTGAATGTTTTTCATCTCCGCAAGCTCGCGCATCGTCTTCAGATCCTCGCTGGCGATGTCGACGGTATCATTGACCTTGCCGACTTCGTCGACTTTGTTGACGTTAGCGATGTCAGGTGTCCCGGATGTTACTGGCGTCACAGGTCCAGTAGGCAGCGCAAATCCGCCGTCTAAATCAGGACTGAAGTTATCTATTGTACTCAATAAACCATCCGTCAAATCCTTCCCTGCTCCATTTCCCTGTGTATAAGCATCAGTGGTGTCTGTTGTTTTCATTCTTAAATCAGAAAAGTCAACAACATTACCAATTTTATCTGGCTTAAGCCCTTCCACTGCACTTAAATCAAGTTCAGGAATCAAAGGAATTTTCAAATCTGAGATGCTGTTAATTTTACCAATAAGCCAGTTCACACCATTAATTAAGAAATTAATCATACTTCCGAAATTATCAGTAATATTTTTAATAAGATTATAAAAGAGATTTTGAATAGCATAACCAGGTTCTTCAAATACATTGTTCAAAAATTCAGCCACTGAAACGATAATATTCCAGAGAAAGGCAATTGAATTTTTAATAGTAGCAAATAGTGCATAAATGATTCCAATGACAAAACCAATTATATCTCCAACTGTCCCACCAAAGGCAATGACCGCTGCGACTAATAATCCCACTACCAAGATAACGGCTAGTATAGGCAAATTCAACATTAACCATCCGGCTATCTGCATATAAAGAGGAAGCAGCATATTATATAATCCTGCGATCATAGTAGGAATCAAAAAGACTGCCGCTGTTAGTAACATCGCAGCAATTGCTGGCCAGTAGGTTATTATATTGGTTATTACCCATAATGCTGCATCCCCCAGCATGACAAAGAGTTCTGCTGCAAAGCTTAATCCAGCACTGAGGATATCAAAATAGCCTTGAAGCTGTCCGCTATTAAAAGCTTCCTGAACCCTTGCAATGAATGGGGAAAGGACATCCAATGCCCCCATTCCTGCGTCAGCCAAGGAGGTTTTCAAATTACTAACAAGTGTATTGATTTGACTTTGTGGACTTTTATACACAATATCCAATTCAGCTATACCGAGATTTGCATTTTCAAAAACTTGATTAAGTCCAGTCAAAAATCCGTTCACATCGCCATTATTAATGTATGCTTGCGGATCGAAGCCCTCTGCCGCTTCCGAGGAAATACCATATTGTCTCATTAATAACGTCATATCGCCGTTCATCGCAGCTTTTATGGCCTCACCCGACTTGGCAGTACCTCCTTCTTGTGGATCAAATGCCGCAAGCTGCATAGCCATAGAGGTCATCTTCGTATATTGATCCATATTCTCTGCCATTGGAAGAAGCGTCATCGTATTTTTAAGCGCTTCAGTAGGGTCAATCCCTGCTGAAATCGCCTGATTCCTTACCGTCTCAAAAATGGCCGTGCCTTTTTCCTTACTCCCTGTACGTGCAATTAACAAATCCTTTTGAGTACGTTCGCTTAATGCACCTTTCAGGGATATTGCTGCTAGCTCAGAAGCTATTTTCAAAAGCTGCGTTTTAATAGCACTAAAAGGAGTAAGAAACGAATCATCCACTGGTAATCGAAATGCCAGTTTCATATCTTCAAATGGCTTAAGAATCATATCCTGCTTTAGTCCGTTAAAAAAGCCCCCAGCATTACCTAATAGCTTTGTGAACATGTTATTTGACGGTTCTTGCGAATCATTACGAGTATTTTCCACTGGCTTAATAGTCTTATTATTCAACGGTATTTTAAATTTACTAAACATGAATTTAAATGGCAAAATAAACTTACTCTCAAACTCCCATGTCAATGCTTGGCCAATGTCTTTCATTTTCGAAATCGTCCCAGCCACTTGGGGTATTTTTAATAGTTTTTTAGCACCCTCTAGTGGTACAGTAAACATATCCCTCAACGGCGATTCTAATACATTTTTAACGTCTGTTTTTAACCCAAGTAAGAGACCCTCCAAAGACAATTTGGGTACGCTTACTCCCTTTAGCATGCCACCTAGCCCCGACATACCTGAACTGCTGCTCTTAGCGGCAGTCGCATTGAAGCTGCTTAACGTTTTACCAAGTGTTGAAACTACTCGGTTCATCTCGTTCATCGTTTTGTTCAGCTTATTGAATTCCGAGGCTGCAGCAAACGTTTGCTGGGTTGAGGCGGCGCCGGTCTGTACCATGAACAACAACGTATTTTTCAACTGATCCAGCATCTTAACAGCACTTGCAGCAGCACTAGCATCCAATTTTACCGTATCGGCCATTCTTCCACCTCCTTACAGAACAAAAGCGCCCTCTTATAGAGAAGCGCCGTCCCGTTACCTTCATTATTTCTTCTTCATTTTGGCCCGTTGTTTTTTCTCGCTGTCGATGCGGACGTCGATCATTGCGTAAATCGCCGCCCGCTCGCGGCGCGACATGCTCATCAGCTCATGGGGCAAAATGCGAAGCTCGTGGAGGGCGTAGTAGGCGTAATTCGCTTCCCCGTCGCCCTCTTTAATTAGTTTTTTACTTCATCGCTCAGCTCATTAAGACTTTGATTAAAGCCATTGATTTCCTGTACACGCTGCACGAGCGAAGCATATTCGCCCGGGCGCAGCATTTTGCGGAGCAGATGCTCAGCGCCCATCGTGCCGTACGATTTTTGCAGCTCGGCATCCTTCAAGCTCGGATATTGAATGCTGCTTACGACCAGCTTGGCCAAATATTCATCCGTATTCGTCTCTGGCACGAAGGTGCCGTTTTTGCCTTTCACTTTGCGGGTTGCGGATTTGCGGCATTCTTCATTTTCCGCCTCCGTCATGCTGCGCAGCTCCCAGGCTACCGGATTGCCATCTGCATCTTTGAATCGCTCGGACACGACGAATTTCTCCGTCGCCTCCGCAGCTGTATTTTGCGCAAAAAACAAGCTTAAGTCACTCATTTGCTACCTCCATGAATTGGGTTTATTTTAAGATAAAGCTATTTTATACGCGTGCTGGTGCTTTGAAGCTTTCGGCAATATCGACGCCGTCGAAGGTGAACTCAAGCTCTTCCTCAAGCGCTTCGCTCTCCGTGTCGAGCTTGCCGATGATGACCTTGTTCAGGTTGACGTTGTACAGTACAACCTCTTGGCGGCCGATCGTCGAAGTCGGATCTTCATTAATGATGTGGACATCAAAATTCGTATCAATGCCCGTTTTCACATAATCGAGCATCATTTGGCGGAATTTCGACGTTACATAATACACCGTCATGCTGCCGGTACCCGACCAGCCTGTCGCTTTATGCTGCAATGCGCGATGACCCAGCGTCTTAATTTCCGCTTTCGTCTTCTCCACGCTTGCTTCAAGCGTTTTAATATAGAACATTTCCTCGTTTTGGCCGTTGATTTTCGCATAAGCGCGTCCCTCTTGCCCCGAAATCGTATCTCCTGCATGCAAAAATGCCATATTACTTCACCGTCACTTTCATGTATACTTTTTCAATGCTGTCAACCGGCTGGATGTAAACGTTGATAACGATGCTGTCGGAAGCCTCGCCCGCTTCAACCGTCAGGTCGGTTTGGGAATTAAAGTTTTGAATCGCATTGCCATCCTGGAGCAGCGTCAAATATTTCACGCATTCGCTGCGGAATAGGCTGCGGCCATCCGGGTTGTTATCGATTTTGCCGATATATTGCGTCTCGAACAGTTTTTTCATGTCAGTCGCAATGCCGTCCAGCACACGGATCACGCGGTTTTTCGCAAAAGAAGGATTTTTGCCTGGCACATAGGTGACCAGAGAGTTAATATCCTGCTCAACGATGACGCGGCCGCCATTCGGCGTAAACAAAAATTCGCCCGCACGCAAAGCCTGCTCGATTTGTGAATTCGAATAACGAATGTCGGCATCCACCGCACCTTCATACACGCTGTAAGTCAGCGACTCACTCATGCTTGCCCCAGAAGTAGCAGCTGCCACCCATACGGTTGCCTGCTCGGCATTTACAGCTGTACCATCTTCGAGCTTGACGCCGTTTTTCACGCTAATGATACCTTCATAATCCGATAGTGGGGCATTCGCCAGCACGACCTGAATTTTCTTGCCATCATTTTCGCGCAGTCTGCGGGCAAAAGCAGCGTAAACCGACTTCAGCGAGCTGTCGCCAGACACAAGCGCCACCGCATTAAATTCCTGCAGCTCAACAGCTGCCAAGTAATCCAAATGATTTTGATTCGTCACCGTGCCGTTCGCACCGCCAGCAAGTACTGTGCCAGCTGTCGCAACAAGCGTGCCCGTGCCGCTGAAATCGACGAAGCGATTGGATTCAAGGCCAGCAATCGCAACAACCGTCTGCGAATCCACCTCTTCACCTGCCAAGTAAGTAACAACGTCGAATTGATCTTCGTCATCCACATTGCTCTGAACCGCTACTGTAATATCGTTGCCCCGTGTACCGCCAAATTTGGCTGTTGCAACTAGGCCACCAATCGTTGCAGTCGCTTTCGTTCCTGCGTTCAAGCGGTATAGCAGCAAAGTCTGTGCCCGTTTCAATGCCTCACGAACGAGCAGTACTTCCGGCGCGGTTACATCATAACCAAGCACGCTGCGCAGATCGTCGCCTGCTTTAATGGAAATCATCGTTTGCGGCGCACCCCAGTTCAGTGTCAGCGCCGTTGATACGATGCCGCGTTCCCCTACGTTTGCTGCCGATTGCGGCTCAGCCGCGAAATTAATGTATACCCCTGGTCTTGCTTTCGTTTGCGTTGTCCAAGTTCCTCCTGCCATGATCTACATGACCTCCTTTTGTGAATATGCTTGTAATTGCTGTTTGACCTGCTCATGGGAGTAAGCGCTCTGCTCGTCCAAAATGACGCTCAGCACATCCTTCTCTCCTGCGGAATAACGCGCTGCTGCCAGCAGCTTCTGCTTGCTGTGCTTTGCTTCCAACGTCCCTTGCCGATTATCCTGATCGTTCACCGCTGCTTCCCTCCTGTTTCCTCCAAGCTACCTTGCGGCTCTGTTGCCGCCTCTCTCGGCGATTACCAGCCTTGACGCTGTTGTAAAGCTTCCTTCACCTGGAGCTACATGTCCTCACCCCCTTCCATATTGAGATATTTAAATTACTTATAATTTTGAAAAGAGGATTTAAAATACCTTTCAAGCATCGCTTGCTGCCGTTGCTCATTTGGTGACAATATCATAATAACACGGTTTTGAAGGCTATTTCGGACACTGGGCGGACACTATACGGACATAAACCGGACAATCTCGGAAACCGCTTTTTGACGCCATCTGCGGAAGGTGCGATCGACGATTCCGAGCTCCGATGCGACGAAATCTGCTGGCTTTCCTTCAATATATCGAAGCCTGAGCAGCGTCGCATATTCAGGGAAACAAGCTTCCAGCGCTTCCAGTGACTCATCAATCATTTGCAGCTGACGCTCCAAATCCTGCAGCTCGCTCAAACGCTCAATAACACCTTCATAACCTTCCGGCGCTGCGCCTGCCCTCGCCTCAATAACTTTAGCGATTTTGCGGCTGAGCTCCTGCACGAGCTGTTCTTCATCGGCATTGCCCGGCTGAATTTGCTTTACTTCTCTTAATTGAGCCTTCGTTCCCGCCGGATATTTCGTTAAATGCGCATGTGCCAGCTGCTCCAGCTGCTGCTCCTGCTTGTCCAAGTACATATAAGAAGGAATCCCGCGCAGCTGGCGATGAAGCTCCTGAAGCTTGTCATCCTCATAGACCGTGCTCACCGTCAGACCGCTTCCAACCTTTTGCCTCTCAATCAGCTTCTTTCTGGCAGTGAGACGCTTATACGACTTTAATTGCTCAATAGTCAATTTTTCTACGTCCATTAAAATACCCTCTTCCTATTTATTTAAGTATTTTTATTACCCCACGTTTTAAAAAAATAATAGCATCTCTACGATATTGACAATACCATCGTTAAAAGGTAAACTATAAATATAGTATTAAAAATACGTTTTAGCCGCTTTCAAGGCTTATATACTCGCTTTCAAATGCTTCACTTGCTATTTTCAGTAGCATTTGCTGAATTCGTTCATAGCCGCTGTAACGACTGTGAATTCTATTATAATTGATATTTATAATACCGTCAAGTATTATAAATACCTTTTCGAGAGACGGAGGGTATTACCATGGCGATGGGAGCAAGGATCAAGCAATTGCGCACACAACGAGGGCTAACGCAGCAGGAAATTGCTGAACAGCTTGGCATGGGACGTTCAAATTTTGGGCATATCGAAAACGATCGTGTCGTTCCAACTAGTGAGGATTTGCAGAAAATTGCAGACATTTTGCATACGACTGCCGACTATTTGCTCGGACGCCGCGATGCGTTTGCGGAGCACGTGCCGGACTGGGCAACTGCCAAAGACAAACGGGATTTCAAAAAAATGCTGGAGGAAGACGGAGAAGTCATGTTTGATGGCGTTCCGATGAGCCAGGGCGACCGCCAGCGTGTCATGGATGTGCTGACCGGACTATTCTGGGAAGCTAAGCAGATGAACAAACGTGCTCCCAAACCAGAGATAACGGACAAAACAACAGATCATACCGAAGGGTAGGTGCTGCCATGGACAAACTAATACTGCGCCTTGTACGAAAATTCCAGACAAGAGATCCTTTTGTGATCGCAAACGGTTTGGGTATCCATATTCGTTATGCCGATCTGGGGCATGAAACGCGAGGCTTTTATTATAAGAAGCTGCGCCGTCGATTTATCGTCATACACGAGCGTCTGCCGGATGACTGGCAGCGTTTTGTGTGCGCGCATGAGCTGGGACATGACCGCCTGCATCCCGGCTTTAGCCGTTTTTGGCTGGACGAGCAGTCCTTTATCAATGTTGGAAAATATGAGCGCCAAGCGAATAAATTCGCCGTCCGCCTGCTGACCTCAGGTGACACGATCGGCCGCTCGGAATCGATCGGCGAGCTGCTGCAGCGCAACGGCGTGCCAAAGGAAATGGATAAGTTTTATTTTTAGCTGCTTCATTCATGGAAAATAGAAAGGAAACCACCAAGAGCTCCAGAACGCCAATCGGCGGCTTGGAGCTCTTGGTGCTGCAATTATTTTATAAATACTTCTCCAAAATATTCACAAACGCCGTCAACGTCGCCAAATCCGTCTCATCAAACCGCGAGAATTGCGGACTATCGATGTCGAGCACGCCAATAACCGCTCCATCCCGTTTCAAGGGAATGACCAGCTCGGAATTCGATGCGCTGTCGCAGGCAATATGGCCGGGAAATTGATGCACATCCGCTACCAATACCGCCTCGCCGCGGCTAACCGCTGTTCCACAAACACCTCTGCCCACTTTGATGCGCGTACATGCCGGCTTGCCTTGGAAAGGTCCGAGTACAAGCTCCTCCCCATCCAGCAAATAAAAGCCAACCCAGTTAATATCGCTCAAAAATTGCTGGAGCAGCGCCGAAGCATTGGCCAAATTAGCCAGCTGGCTGGGCTCATCTTCGATAAGCCCCTCCAATTGCTTCAGCAGCAGGCGTTCGTTCTCTTCTTTTGTTCCTGTATAAAGTTGTTCAGTAAACATTACTTACTCCTGACTGATTTTGATCGCTTGCTCCAAATCATAAATAATATCGTCAATGCCTTCTGTGCCGACAGATAAACGAATGAGTCCAGGCGTAACGCCGGATGCAAGCTGGCTTTGCTCATCGAGCTGTTGATGCGTTGTGCTTGCAGGATGGATAATGAGCGACTTCGAATCGCCGACGTTGGCAAGATGTGAAAATAGCTCCACGCCATGAATCAGCTTTTTGCCTGCTTCCACGCCGCCTTTAATGCCGAAGCTGATAATGGCGCCTTGGCCCTTCGGCAAATATTTTTGCGCCAGCGCATGCGATGCATGGCTTGCGAGACCCGGATAGCTTACCCATTCCACTGATTCGTGCTGTTCCAAATAATTGGCGACGGCAAGGGCATTAGAGCTGTGGCGTTCCATACGCAAATGCAGCGTTTCAAGTCCTTGCAGCAGCAGGAACGAGTTGAATGGCGACAACGAAGCTCCCATATCGCGAAGCAGCTGCACGCGTGCTTTAATAATGTAAGCAATTGCACCAACAGCTTGCGTATACACAAGACCATGGTAGCTTGGGTCCGGCTCAGTCAGACCTGGGAATTTGTCATTTTGCGCCCAGTCGAATTTTCCTCCGTCTACAATAACGCCACCAATGGACGTTCCGTGACCGCCAATGAACTTCGTCGCCGAGTGTACAACGATGTCTGCTCCATGTTCAATGGGACGAAGCAAATACGGGCTTGGGAATGTATTGTCCACGATAAGCGGAATGCCATTCTCATGGGCAACCGCAGCAACCGCTTCAATATCGAGCACATCGCCGCGCGGGTTGCCAATCGTTTCAGCGAAGACCGCCTTCGTATTAGCATTAATAGCCTTGCGGAAATTTTCCGGATCGGACGAATCAACAAAATGCACTTTAATGCCGAGCTTCGGCAGCGTATGGGCGAACAGGTTGTATGTGCCTCCATACAGGCTGGCTGAGGAAACAATTTCATCGCCTGCAGATGCAATGTTCAGAATGGAATAAGTGATCGCTGCTGAACCGGATGCCACGCCAAGTGCGCCAACTCCGCCTTCAAGCTCAGTAATCCGCTTCTCGAACACATCTGTCGTTGGGTTCATAATACGCGTATAGATATTGCCAAATTCCTCAAGACCAAACAATCTTGCCGCATGATCTGTATCTTTAAAGCCATAGGAAGTGGTCTGATAAATCGGTACTGCACGCGATTGTGTTGCTGGATCAATTTGCTGACCTGCGTGTACCGCTAAAGTTTCAGGTGAATATTGTCTCTCTTGCTTAGCCATTATAAAAAACCTCCCAGAACGTTAGTTTTTCAAGCTTACGAATATAACACCCTGCGTCATCACTATTCCTACCATAAAAGTAGGAATTAAAAACGATTATAGCAGATCTATGCAAAATTATACAGTAGGGAGACAAGCTTTCATACAAAAAAATATTCCGCCAGCCCTTGACAGAACTGACGGAATACTGATTAAGCAATCAACGTTTACACTTACTCAAACGCCTCAAATGGCGTCACAAACTCCGGCATGCCTTCGGCATAAGACGTATATTCATACTGCTCGAAAGCAATGGCGATTCCCTCATGCTTCAAATAGAAGGAACGATTCGATTTAATGCCATTGAACGGTGCAATCAGCGGCAGCTTGCGTTCTTTAATTTGCTTGTTAATCGAAGCATTAATAATGGATAAATATTTCGAGTTGTAATCGGCAGCTTCCTTCAGCGTCAGCAGCTCCCCGTTACCCAGATCAAACGTATAAGGCACGCGGATCGTTATGCCATGCGCTCCGCCCAGGTAGGAGTAATAATCCACATACAGGCTGAGTCTTCCCTGTTCATTATAGGTCACGTTAAATGCGCCCTCGAAGGCAGCCATGGGCAACGTTGTACCCGGATTTTTTTTGATGTAAGCTGCATTTGCGGCCGTTGCTTTAGAAAGATCCTTCTGTCCCGCTGCCGCATAGGACTCCGCTTCCTGCTTCAAATACGTATTGATTTTACCCTCAACTGTTTTATCCTTGAGGTCTTCGATAACCGGATAATTGACGAGCAGCGTTTGCTTGTCGTTATTTTCCTGAATCGTGCCCAGCGCAACCGTAAGCTCATTTTCCTCAATCGTGTTAATGACTACCGTCTTGCTGCCTTTCTCATAGGAAATGCCGTAGCCCATTCGTTCCAGCAAAAAACGCAGCGGCACATAAGCCGAGCCTTTATAAATAAGCGCTGGGTCACCGTATGTCTTCTGACCATTGATGACATAGCTGCCATCCTCCGGATTCGCCGTCAACTTGCGGCCTCTTCCATCGAGTGTAATCGTGCGGCTATTCACATTCCACGTAATATCCAGACCCAGCTTCTCGTTGAGCGAGCGAATGCCAATATAAGTACTGCCGTTAATGTTAATCGTCGGGATGGAATATTTGTAGTCGTCAATGATAAACGGTTGTGGGACGACGCGATAGGTTTGCACAGCCGTTGCCGCTGCTGCCTTCTCCATTGTGGGAAAACCGAATGCTGCAGGCGAAGCGCCTACTATAAGACTTGCTGCCAGAATCGAAGCAAGTGTACGTTTGTAAGTCATCGTTTTAAAAGGATTCATATTCATATTCATCTTCCTCTCCGTGAGTTCATTATCATTGTAGACGCTCATACCACCCGATAAGTTACAAACTAGGTTTAAAAAATAAGGCTTGAACGGGATGCGACGAATCGCCCTGCTACTTGTTCCGATTCACAATAACCAGTTTCATCTCCAGCATTTCTTCCACTGCATATTTAATGCCCTCGCGCCCGGTGCCGCTGAGCTTCACGCCGCCGTAAGGCATTTGATCGACGCGAAACGTAGGAATATCGTTGATTAGAACGCCGCCCACATGCAGCGCATCCGCCGCATCAAGCGCTTTGCCAATATTTTGCGTAAAAATGCCTGCTTGCAGGCCGTAATCGGAAGCGTTCACCTGCTGAATGCCTTCCTCAATGCTGCTAATTTTATTGATTATCACAATGGGTGCAAACACTTCCTTGCAGGAAACCTTCGCCTCTGCTGGCACCTGAAGCAGCACGGTCGGCTGCATAACGCCTTGCTCATCGACTCGGCCCCCAATAGCCAGCTCGGCACCAAGCTGGACTGCTTCCTCCACCCAATTCATCGCCCGCTTCGTCGCTGTCTCCGAGATGAGCGAGGATACATCCGTATGTTCGCTCAGCGGATCGCCTGTCCGCAGCGCTGCTGCCAAAGCTACAAATCTATGCACAAAAGCTTCATACAGGTCCTCCACGACAAAAATCCGCTGCAGCGATATGCAAATTTGTCCTTGATACGAATAGGCTCCGGTTACACAACGTGCAGCAACAGCATCGACATCACTATCGTGATCAATGATGACTGCGGAATTGGAGCCCAGCTCCAGCGTCACCCGCTTCAGTCCCGCCTGCTTGCGAATGCCTATTCCGACCTCCGGGCTGCCGGTGAACGTAATCATCTTCACACGGGAATCCTGCACCAGCCTCTCGCCAAGCAGCTTGCCGTCTCCACTAATGACATTGAGCGCTCCCGGCGGCAGGCCAGCCTCCTCGAACAGCTTGGCAATAAAATAAGCGGATAGCGGCGTCTGCGGAGCGGGCTTCAGCACAACGGTATTGCCTGCCGCAAGCGCGGGTCCGACTTTATGCGCAACCAGGTTTAGCGGAAAATTAAACGGCGTAATCGCGCCAATGACGCCAAGCGGCTCGCGCAGTGTATAGGCAAGACGACCTTCACCGCCGGGCGCTGCGTCTAGCGGCACCATCTCGCCATGAATCCGCTTCGCTTCTTCCGCGGCAAATTGATACGTTTGCACGGTGCGGTCCACCTCGGCGCGAGCCGTCTTAATCGGCTTTGCCGCCTCCATAGCTATGATCCGCGCCGCTTCTTCCTTGCGTTCCCGCAAAAGCGAGGCCACCTTGGCCAAAATCTCCGCCCGGCGATAGGCGGGCAGCTTACGCATAACGGCGCCCGCTTCCAGCGCCGCCTCAATCGCTTGATCAACCTGCTCGATCCCTGCACTCGCTACCTCTGCAATAACCTCGCCTGAATAAGGCGAACGTAATGAATCGTACTGCTGCGCACTTGCTTCTTGGCCATTCAAATACAAATTTTGTTTCATTGAAGCCCGTCCTTTCTCTAACCAAACGATACCTATTCACAAGCCCTATTTAACTATTTATAACCATAATTCGGGCCATTGAAGCGAAATCCCTTCTAGTACGCTTGATTCAAGCTTCATTTACATTCATATCCTTATACTTTCGCAATGGCCGTTGAAAAAGCTTATATTGAATTCAAGCGGGCGAGTCTTTACAATGAGCAGGTACCAATTTACTTTTTTACTTTCTTAAAAGGTGGCTATTGCAAATGTTCAACCGACTTCGTACCGTTAACAAAAATTATGCGCTGCAGCTCGCAGCTATTTTCATCGGTTTTATTGTGTTCGGTATTTCTGAAAATGTAAAAGGACCCGCGATTCCTCGGATCCAATACGATTTCACCCTCGATGAGCAGCAGCTTGGCTCCTTGCTCTCGCTAAACGCGCTCGGCTATATGCTTGCTTGCTCATTCACAGCCTTTCTAACGCGCAAGTTTGGCGTCAAGCTTGTCACGCTGGTTGCTTTCGGCTCGATGGTTCTCTCAGGCGTCCTTATATTCTTTTCCAAAAGCTATACCTTTTTCGGAGCCTCCTATTTCCTCATGTATATCGGCAATGGCATGCTGGAAATTGCGCTTGCCGTCATTGGGGCACGCATCTTCGTGCGCAATGTCGGAACGATGATGAACTTATCCCATTTTTTCTATGGGCTCAGCTCGACCGTTGCCCCGATGATTGCTTCGGGCCTCATTACAGTAAGCGTCTACGGCCATATTCTGGATTGGCGCGGCATGTATCTCATCATGCTTTCGCTATGCCTCATTCCGATGATCCCGACGCTGCTCAGCAAATTTCCCGGCGATGATGCAGCGGATGGTCCACGCTCCGGCTTTCGGGAGCTAATGCGTGATCCGGCCTTGTGGCTGATCGCGCTCATTCTCACCTTCGGCGTCGTCGCAGAGCTTGCGGTAGGCGGCTGGCTCGTCAACTTTTTGGAGAAGGCTTACGCTTGGCAAAATGTATCCGCATCCGGCATGCTGTCCGCCTTCTTCCTCTGCTTCGCTGGCGCGCGGCTGCTGCTTGGCCCGCTTACGGACAAAATCGGCTTCAACCTGTCGCTGCTGCTCTTCGCCGGCGTATCGTCGATCTGTACGTTTATCGCAGTGTGGGGCGGCGAATCACTGGCGTTTCTGTTCGCTGCTGCCGGAATCGGCATCGCTCCGATTTATCCGACCGTTATGGCCTTCATCGCGAGGCGCTACCCGCGCGGCAGCGAATCCGCCATTACCTTTACGGTCACGATCATGGGGATCGGCAGCGTTATTTTCAACTATTTGATTGGCGCTGTTACCCAGCTGGTGAAAAATACGTACGGGGCCGAGACGCAAATTGGCTTGCTGCGCGGACTTCAAGCCGGCTACGGCTTCATCGGCCTCTGCCTGCTCTTATGCGCGATAACCGGCGTCATCCTCTACCGTTATTTAGCGGCGCGAAAAGAGCTCATCTAGCAGCTTGTCCGCCTGCTTAAACCCTATTCAGCCTATTCTGCCAATAGATCCGATTTTAATTAAACGGCCTGACCGATTCGTGGGGCGCAAGTCTGTGCTCCGTGGTTCAGTCAGGCCGCTTTTCCTTTATCCTTGAAAGCAGTCATAACATCCGGCGTAGACCGACATACAAAGTGATCTAAACTTCCCTATGAAACCAAGCTCTTGTGCATAAGCATCTTCAATGCATGATGGAAACAGAAACCACGTTGTATTTTTGAAGCGTCTATCATAAAAAAGACTACCTCCTTGGTTTAGGAAGTAGTCGATGCTGTAGAAATTAGTTTTAATTCATAGAAATTACAGCTATCTTTGTGCTAAATTTCAACCTATACTCTCTCAGGATAATGATCTCTACAAACTGTTAATTTCCCAAAATGCGAGCAGCGTACAAAGTGTAGATTATGCTCGTGGAAAGGCTTTGTTCATTTAGCTTAAATTAGCTCAGACTTTTTAAGAAGCCGTTGTATCATGACTGCAGCCTCAGCTCGCGTAATGTACGCTTTAGGAGCAAGAAGGGCATTATTCTTGCCTATAATAATACCAGCTTGTACAGCGTCGGCTATGCTCTCTCTTGCCCAATCCGAAACACCAGCCGCATCTTTGAATGAACTTATCCACTCTCCTACAGGTTGTGAAGATAGTTTCTCTTCCAGGCCTGTGATTGTCATCGCCTTGACAATAATAGACATCGCCTGTTCTCGGGTAATCCGATCATTAGGACGGAAAGTCCCGTCTTCATAACCGCTAATTAATTGGTATTCATAAGCTGCGTTAATTGCGCTGCTATACCACTCTGAATCTTTAACATCTGTGAATCGAGCTGCTCCATTCTCCAATTTCAATCCCAATCCACGAACAATAAACTCCGTGAATTCAGCACGAGTAATGTTTTGATCGGGTTTAAAATTATCAATATCGACTCCTGTTATGACCATGCGAGAAGCCATATCATTCACCGTATCCTTGGCCCAATGCTTTTCCACATCCTTGAATATCATTGGATTCCATATAACCGTGTACATACTGTTAGTCAAACTGCTAATTTTTGCGTGGTATTTGTCTTCGATCTGAATAATTTGGGTGGGTACATGTCGAACGGTTCCGTCTGCCTCAATAACAACACCAGTTGTAATGTTATTTGGATCCACACTCTCTGGAATTGCGATTGTTCGTTCAACGTAGTTGTCAAACAGCGATAGATCGACGACTACATTGCCGTATACAGCCTTTACAGTAAAGTTAATTGTCGGTGTTACAATTTTAAATTTCCCATTCTTGGCTGCATTTTCAACTAATTTAATCATATCTGCTGTAGGTAGAGAAACTTCAACTTGGAAAGTAATATCTCGCAAATTAACCGAACTTCCGATTTGGTCAGATATAAAATCCAAATCGATTTGATCAACAGGAAGCGTATAAGTCGCTTTATCCGTATGCAATGCTAGAATCACAAGATTGTCTAGCATGTGTTTGACCATCTGACCATTCAGATCAACTTTAATCTTATCTGCATTATCTGTTACTTGTATCGTGACTACTGCACCTTTACCTTCATCCGCGATTTTCTCCTCATATTTAGCCTGATCGAGGATAACGGTTGTCACGGTTTGATTATCTATCTTAGTCCTAATAGCCTTGCCCAGATTCTCAACCTTGCCATTGATTAGAACGTCGATACTCGTGTCCGAAATCTCAGGCATGGTCGAAGATGATGTTTGTCCATTATTATTACTCGATTGCACTGCATTCACTGTGAAGCTTACTTGAAAGCTTTCGCTGATTCCATTATCCGCTGTCAAGGTCACGGTCTCTGTATATATACCTGCTGACAGTCCCGTCTTCGGTCGGATTTGAAGAACCGCTGAATTTACTCCAGCTCCTAATGTATCTGCTGGCAACGTGCCTGCCATGAACGCGCTGCCGCTATAGCTGATACCCAAATTCGTAATCGGCTCTGTCCCTACCTTTGTGAGAATTAAGGGAAGAGAATCTGTGTAGAACCCGTATCCTACGTTTCGAGGATCGAATGTGTGGGTGCCGGTTACTGATAAGCTAAGCGTGGATGGGACAGAATTCACTGTGAAGCTTACTTGAAAGCTTTCGCTGATTCCATTATCCGCTGTAAAGGTTACGGTCTCTGTATGTACACCTGCTGACAGTCCCGTCTTCGGTCGGATTTGAAGAACTGCTGAATTTACTCCAGCTCCTAATGTATCTGCTGGCAACGTGCCTGCCATGAATGCGCTGCCGCTATAGCTGATACCTAAATTCGTAATCGGCTCTGTCCCTACCTTTGTGAGAATTAAGGGAAGAGAATCTGTGTAGAACCCGTATCCTACGTTTCGAGGATCGAACGTGTGGGTGCCAGTTACCGATAAGCTAAGCGTGGATGGGACAGAATTCACTGTGAAGCTTACTTGAAAGCTTTCGCTGATTCCATTATCCGCTGTCAAGGTTACGGTCTCTGTATGTACACCTGCTGACAGTCCCGTCTTCGGTCGGATTTGAAGAACTGCTGAATTTACTCCAGCTCCTAATGTATCTGCTGGCAACGTGCCTGCCATGAATGCGCTGCCGCTATAGCTGATACCTAAATTCGTAATCGCCTCTGTCCCTACCTTTGTGAGAATTAAGGGAAGAGAATCTGTGTAGAACCCGTATCCTACGTTTCGAGGATCGAATGTGTGGGTGCCGGTTACTGATAAGCTAAGCGTGGATGGTGATGCAGCTTGTACAATGTGACCTTGAAAATTAAACAAAACTGTTACCAGTGTTAAGAAAATAGCCAGTGCTCTTTTCAAAATCCTGATCGACAATATTCGGTTTATTGCTTCCCGTCCCTGCAAAATAAATCCCCCCAAGTCATATATAGAAATATAGTATTAATATTCGTCATAATCCAACAAATTCCTTGATAAAAATTGTGCATTTTGTAATTTCCCCAAAAATTTTTATAATACATAGCTGCGCTTCGAGCTGTATTGGCTTTCTTGTTAAAGACGATAGTTGCGAGTATGATGTTAGTTTTTCTATCCGAACCCCCTTAAAAATCAGTCCTATATTTCCAAGTCAATATGATGTGTTTGCAGTGTTCGTGGTCAAAATGTGACCATGGAATTATTCAAGCATATGTTTCCTATGCGGGAACAACTCGATAGGTCACTCGATCACACAATTGAATCTGTGCATCAAACGAAAAAAAATGATATTATGTATGGTGGGTAAAGGACTTTGCTATCGCTTATTTGGTTTTTATATGATGCAACAAGAGGAGATAATATGAGTAACGAACAAAATTTTTGGCTAGACTTACCAAAGCCATTTTTTATATTAGCGCCAATGGAAGATGTCACAGATGTTGTATTTCGTCACGTCGTTAGTGAAGCTGCAAAACCCGACGTATTTTTCACAGAATTCACAAATACAGAAAGTTATTGTCACCCTGTAGGAAAAGACAGTGTCCGTGGTCGATTAACGTTTACAGAAGATGAGCAACCGATTGTCGCTCATATTTGGGGCAATAAACCTGCATTTTTTGAACAGATGAGTATGGATATGAAAAAACTTGGTTTTCGTGGTATTGATTTAAACATGGGCTGCCCCGTACAAAACGTCGCCTCCAATGGGAAAGGCGCGGGATTAATACAGCATCCTGAAGTTGCAGCAGAAATTATTCAAGCCGCAAAAGCAGGTGGATTGCCGGTTAGTGTTAAAACAAGATTGGGTTACCACGCTATTGACGAGTGGCGCGATTGGTTAGGACATATATTGAAGCAAGATATTGCGAATCTTTCCATTCACCTTCGTACCAAAAAAGAGATGAGTAAAGTAGCTGCGCACTGGGAACTAATCCCTGAAATAAAAAAATTACGCGATGAAATGGCTCCAAATACGTTGTTAACGATTAATGGAGATATTCCTGACCGCGCAACCGGATTAAAATTAGTAGAACAATACGGCGTCGATGGCGTCATGATAGGCCGCGGCATTTTCACCAATCCATTCGCTTTTGAAAAAGAACCTAAAGAGCATAGCGCGAAGGATTTTCTCCATTTACTTCTTTTACAGTTGGATCTTCACGATAAATATTCAAAAGAAATTCTGCCGCGTTCATTTAAACCGCTTCTTCGCTTTTTCAAAATCTATGTTCGTGGATTTAGAGGCGCAGGCGAACTAAGAAACCAATTAATGGATACCACATCAACAGATGAAGTACGTCGTTTAGTAAAAGCGGTTTTAGAGCAAGAATTAGATTGAAAGATTAAAAATAAGAGACCTCTCAAGAGTTCAATGAACTTAGGGAAGGTCTCTTATTTTGGATTGCCCACATTGCGGTGGCCCCGAGATAGCGCCGTTATTTTTTAAAGATTCTTTTAATATCAAAAAGCTACATATAAAAAAAGAGCTCAAATGCGAGCTCTTTTTATCTCATTGAACGATGTGGTGGTATTTAAAGATCACTGGTCCGTTCACAGTTCATTCCTGGAATGTAGACCCTATCCCAGGAACCGCCCTTTTCATGGGTTTTATTAACTAGATCAACAGCCGAATAATCTTCAAACTTTACCAATACTTCTAAGATAAAATCCATAACTCTTATCCCACTTTCACTGGACAACACTTTCAGCATGGGAGCAGTTCCTGTCAGACCATTTGGCATATAGCATACTTCTCTTTCCATGTCAGCAATTTCGGTAGATCCATATTGCCGGTAACTTTGAAATATTTCTTCAACGACTGAATCCCATTGTTCAGAATCCGTGATTAATTTATGAATTCCGAATAGAAGAACATTTCACTCGCCCCTTTAATTTCACTAAGCCTTGATTCAGCATAAATCTGCAGCCATGATATGTAAGCACGTTTAGCCTTATGCTCGCTATGAGATTGTTCGTTCGCAGAAGAATCATTACTATCCCATATCTGTAACTCCCACGGGAAAGTAAAATTGCTGCCATAAATGTAAATATGGGTTCCATTGTATGAACCCTTACAAGAGTTTTTACACATTAATTTGTATCCTGAATCTGAGCGAAGCTGTTCACACATCTCATTCTTGAATCGACTAACAGAAAAGCAGCCTATTCCGGTGGGAATAGACTGCCCTGTACGATCTAAGATTACGGAGAGACCAGATCCAAGCTTGGCTCATACTTCTTCACGAACGTTTTAACTTCTCCTTGATTAGTGATTTCCTGATACATCACATAGATATTGTCTTGGCTATCTATAATAAGCTGTAAATAGTCTGGCATATCCCCAGAGATAGCAACTTCGCCCACAGGATGCCAACTGCCGTCGTATTTCATCACGGTCAGCCTGTTGCCGTTGGCTACATCATTATAGGCAATATACAGCGTACCTTTGCTATCAACTACCATAGGTATGCCCAATCCTCTACTCGATGTCTGTAAAGGATGGCTTATGCCTACAGGTTCCCAGTCAGGTATTGTATATTGTGTCAATCCAATTACATTGTTACCACTATAAGCGAAATAAAGCTCATTGTTCAAGCCAAATGCTATTGATGAACTTCCACCCCGTAAATCTCCAGATGAGTTATCATTGATGGCATCCTTCCAAGAGCCATCCTCATACTTCAACACCGTTTTTTCAGAAGTCCTAAAAAATAAATACGGGGTATTGTTTTTATCGAATGTGATATCTGGAGAATAGTAAGCACCTTTCGATAGATCTATACCACCACTAACGCTCACCCAATTTGTACCGTCATATTTCACCACCCCTTGAAGTCGATCTTCATAGCCGGCAGAAGAATATACGACATACGGATTGTTAGCACCGTCGAACGATATCTTTGGATTCTTCTTATTGACAAGCCCATTAGTAGGCGAGCCTATAGTATCCCATTTGAATCCATCATATTTTCTCACAACGGTATAATAATCAACGTAAAACCCATCATTAAGTGAATAAGTAATGTAAAGTGTGTCATTGCTGTCTATACCGATATCTACACCATAAACAGTTACATTGCTGCCACCACTATTGCCAATCTCTATCCATTCACCATTCTCGTACTTCTTCACGATGACAGAGCTTCCCTGCGCAAATGCTGCAAAAAGATTGCCTTGGCTATCTATTGCGTATTGTGGAGAGTATTCTTCTGTTGGGCTACCTATAGCTTGCCATGGTGACGGCACCCACTTTGCGTATAGCGTGATGTCTGCTGTCACTGGTGTCTCGAAGTCGTAAGGACTCGTCAAACTGCTATCGCTATACCAGCCGGCGAGCACATAACCTTCCAATCTCGGTGTATAATATACACCTGTAGGCTTCGAAACTTTGCCGCCAGTTGGCACTCTCCCCCCTCCTATACTCGATCCACCGTTACTGTCGAAAGTGAACGTGTAAGAACCAGTTATCCACTTCGCATACAACGTGATAGGACTCGTCACCGGTGTCTTGAAGTCATATACTTCAGTCAGATCGGCGTCGATGTACCAGCCCTCGAATGCATAAGAATCTTTATTTGAATTTGGGATCGTAGCCGATTCACCATGTATAACAGACTGATTAGCTACTGCCGAACCACCGTTCGTTTCGAAGCTCACCGTATAGTTGACCGTCCACTTCGCATACAACGTAATATCGTTATACACATATGATGTTTTGAAATTATAAAGCTCCGTCAACGCAGGATCAATATACCAACCTCCGAACACATAACCGTCCCTCCCAGGATTGCTAGGTATATTTATTTTGTTGCCGTATATCACTTCAACACTATTAATATGCCCTCCGCCATTGTTATTAAAGCTCACCGTATAGGAATTTATCGTCCATTTGGCGTACAAGCTTATATTTCTCACCACAGGATCCGTGAAATTATAGGCTTTCGTTAGGGCGCTATCACTGAACCAACCAGCAAACGTATGACCCTCCCGTGTAAACCCTTCAGGTACTATAGCCATCTCTCCCGCTCCTACAGTCTGGCTAGATACTGGTGTACCGCCCCTCTCGTTGAAAACTACTGTATAACTGCGTCTAGACCAACTCGCATACAACGTAAGTTCACCCGTTTCCACCCGTGTCGAGAAGATGTAGGCTTTCGTTAGGGCGCTATCACTGAACCAACCAACGAACGAATAGCCTTCCCGTGTTGGGCTTGTAGGTACTCTAACAATTGATCCTTTTTGCACCGTTTGTCCAGGCACTGATGTGCCGCCATTACTGTCGAAGGTCACCGTTAAACTATCTTGCTGTTTCTTAATCCATTTCGCATACAAAGTAATATCATCTGTTACGATCGCTGTCTTAAAGTTGTAGGCGCTCGTTAGAGCATTATCACTGTACCAACCGTCAAACACATAACCTTCCTGCGTTGGATTTTCAGGTGCCATAACCACGGCTCCTTCTTCTACAGTTTGGTTAGGCAATGATGTGCCGCCATTACTGTCAAAGCTTACCGTGTAACTTTTCAGCTGTTTCTTATTCCATTTTGCGTACAACGTCATATCACCGGTTACCACCGCTGTCGTAAAATCGTAGCCGTTCGTTAGAGCGTTATCTCTATACCAACCAGCGAACTCATAACCTTCCCGCGTCGGGTCTGTAGGTATGCTAACCACAGCTCCCTTTTTTACCGTCTGGTCAGGCACCGATGTACCGCCACTACTGTCGAAACTTACCGTATAACTAAGTTCATTCCATTTTGCATACAACGTAAAATTACCTGATACCACCGCTGTCGCAAAATCATACGCATTCGTAAGGGTTATGTCTCTGTACCAACCACCGAACACATAATCTTCCCGCGTCGGTGCAGTAGGTATAATCACCTTATCGCCATAGCCCAATGTCTGATCCGCAACCTCCTGTGAAGCACCGTTAACATTGAAGCTTACCGTATAGTTGTTACCCGTCCATTGTGCGGTAAATTCAACATTCTGATTGGGCATCGTTTGTGGTGGTGCAGGCAACCATCCTGCGAATGTATATCCCTGCCTAATTGGAGTACCTAAACGTAGCGACGTAGTCGCCCCATATGGTACGTCAATTTCACTAGTATCCATGCCAGCGCCATTGTAATTAATCTTCATCTTGTAAGTGCTGCGCTTGTAGAATAGCTTCAAAGTTGTTGTATTGTCTCCAGCTATTTTGCTTTTTAGCACAGTACCCGGATTGCTGTAATCAATCGTAAAGTTTTCATAGGACTTAGGTTGAATTGTCATTAGATCCACTTCGGTGCCGGTTGTACCGCGATAAGATTCTGTATCTACCACCGTATAAGTATTACTCGAAATATTTTGCTGTAAATACACGACTTGGTAAGAGGTATCCTCCCTTGCTATCCACTTTGCGGTATAGTTTGTATCTACAGTCGGCATAGTACTAGGAACCTCCGGTGTCCATCCGGCAAACGTATATCCCAACCTCGACGGTATTGATGGTATACGTGCGGCAATGTTCTTGCCGAATTGCTCCGTTACCTTGATGATCTGGGAACCTGTGTAGCCCAAATTGAAGCTCATCGTACGATTCGCTGGAGCGTAATACAATCTAGCGACCGTCGAACCATCTCCCTTGATATATACCCCGCTAACCGAACTATTCCTGTAGCCTTGATCCTTAAACTTATCGGATGTTATCCTAATCTCTGCTTCTGTAGTCCCGGCCAATGTTTCCGTATAAACAGGCGAAGACGCTGTTCCTGTATTCGGATCAATCAAATAATGCTCAACAGTATAAGCTGTATTTGTATTCGCAATCCATTGCGCATACAAATTGCGATCCTCTGCAGGCATTTGGCTTGGTATCGTCATCTTCGTACCACCAGAAGCCTCAGTGTACCATCCATTAAAGGTGTATCCCGGTTTGATCGGAGTTGCTACACTAATCTTCGCATTATAAGCGGCAGCGATAACTTCGGTCATTTCTCCATTCTGTGGATCCAATTGGAACGTATAGTCACCCGCTTTGGAAAGCCAAATTAACGGAATGGTACGCTTGAGCGGTGCATAATTGAACGTAAGCGGTGAACCCTTCCATGTAATGACTAAGTTGCCCGTGCTTACTGGAATACTCGTATCGACTACCCTTATCCACCGGCGTTCTTTGTTATAGGAGAAGTTCGGATTATCTATCTGAACATCGAATTTCGTAGGATCAATCGAAAACTTACCGTGTTCGAGATATGTCTCTTCACTTGTATCCCCTGTTTTCAAATCGAGTAAGCTCATCGTTACTAGCTTCGTAGGTAAATATAGAGATGACGCCTTTCCTGCTAATGTAATTCCGAGCTTATCATCCTGCGGATAGGAGAAGTCGAAAACATTAGTTTGCTCCCCTACCGTATACAGCGGCCATGTATTCTCATACACGGGCACACTGCCCGAAATAGCCCCATCGCCCAATTGTGCTCCTACTTCGACTTCCAAGTATAGACCAATCTCTACATATAGAGCGCCAGATGACCGGGTGGACTTTACCCCATTCATATTTTTCAATTGATAGTAGAAATATCCCCATAAGTTCACGTATGCGCCGGGTTCTACAGAAATTCCAATGCTATTCCAATCAACGCTACCAATCCCTGCTTGTAGCTCCAGATGAATACCCGCCCGTAATCCGAGCGTACCCATGACATAGAATGTAAACTGATAATCACCGTCACCTGGCAGACTTACCGTGCTAGTATTACCATCCAAACTTAGCACACGTAACGTAACCGAATAGCGCTTAGCAGTCTTGTAGTTAAAATCTGTCCCTATTGTTAGATTAACCTTTGCTTTGACAACGAATTTTGCTTCAAATTTGATTTCTATAAGCCCAAATACTACGCGCATGCTTTTTTCAAGAAGTGTCTTCTCGATTAAAGGAACCCAATCTGTATCGTTCTCCAGCATCTCTTGATATTTAGCCTTCAGTGTCGCCGAATCTACTCCCGTATCCTGCACACCATCAAGCAACGCTTGAATCTCTTTTGCGATGTTCAATACCTTACCTAGTCGACCAGCATTCTTCTCTCCAAGCCAATCGTCCAGCGCATCACCCAACTTATCATGTTCAACGGTAGCAATCTCTGCAGTGATATTGATCCCGGTGTAGGTGCGAGCATCCAAATTAGCAGTAATAATATAATCATCTATGCTATACCAATAAGGGATGCCCCACAATGTAAGCCAATGTCCTTGCAGGTCTCCATTGATGCCGAGATCCAAGCTGATCTCCTCAATGAATGTTCCGGTCATATGGATAACAAGGTCACTCTCATCATGAATCCTAATTACAATGTCGGCCCCTACCTGAAGCTTAGCGCTAACTCCAGATGTTCGACCAGCAATGTTCTTAAGTGTCGTACCGAGTGAAGCAACGACAGTCAAATTCTCTACTTTGATTTTTTCCCCGCTACGAAGCTTCTCTGGTGAAATCCCCCGTGCTTGTGCCTTGAAGGTATCTGTTTCCATCGATAGGGTGGATAGATACTTCGCAGCTTGATCGACGAATCCGCTATCTATCGCTTGACGCTCAATTTGTTCTTCTAACTTCGCAATATCCTCATCTGACAGCAATTGATCACCGTCAATTGCTTGGTGTTGATAGATATTAAAGGCCTGCTCTATGTCCTGCATAGTAGCATCGGTATACTCGATAATATCCATCTCTGCCACAGGCGTAATCCTCGTGATCCGCCCATAACTAGTTACTTTAGAACCTTCTTGAGCAAACTCACCCTCATAGAATGCAATAAAATCGCCCACATCAACGGTCGTAAGATCACTTAAGCCAAATGGCTCATATTGGCTATCGCTATAGTTCATCGCAACATGTTCTATCGTAATGGAGTTATTACTTGGGTCCCCATCCGTATCCGCTTCTTCACTCACTGGCAAAACATCTGGTCTGAACAATACCTGCTTGGCATCCGCGTGGTCATAGGTATAGATGTTGCCTTCAATCTTGGTAATCTGTATATAGGCAACGTCACCGTCGTCGCTACCACTGGTATTTACCGTACGTTCATCAGGTCGAATGCCTTCGTAGATGGCTACGATATTGCCAGTTTTAACCTCGGTGCTTCCTACATACTTGAAAGTACCGCTGCCCTTATTCGCCTCGGCAAGAGCAGTTTCGTTATTACCTACCGTGGCAGTTACTACCGAAATTGCAGGCGAATCCACATTCTCGCCATTCAGCTTCATATCCTTGACATCCTCGAAGGGTAGATAGACCATATTCGGATTCAACGGAATATTCATAGCTTCTTGTTTGGCAACACTGAACACATAGATGCTCGTTGTCACATCTTGACCTTGGAAGGATAGATTGTCGTTCATCAATGTAAGTTCATAAGTGTGACCCTCTTCAAATCTACCGTCTTCAGCGGCAGACACTACATTGAAAGTACCCTGCATACCAATAACGCTAATTCCCGTAGAATCAGGGCCCGCTGTATCGACAAATGTCATCCCTGCCTTTACTTCCTCTGCCGTCAACTTACCGGATGCATCGTTTACAGTAATGGTAAAGCCCGGCGCAACATCCAGCACCGAATAACTGGGAATACTCTGTACGGCATTACTCACATTATCAATATACTTCGCATACAACTTCGTATCAGCAGTAACGCTACTGCCTTCTGCGAAGATAAGTGACAAATCACTGTCCCTAAACCATCCTTGAAAAATAAATCCTTCCTTTGCCGGTACAGGCAACTTATTTAGCGTTTTCCCTTCCCGTACCTTCTGAGCGGTTACTGCCGACCCGCCGTTGCTCTCAAACGTCAGCGTATATCCAGCGCCGTTGCCACCGTTGTTATTGCCGCTGTTACCGCCACCAGCACCAATGTTACTGCTAGGTTCAGGTGTTGATGTTGATGTTGGTGATGTCGTCGGTTGATTTTGGTCTTGCCATTCCTTCACAATTACGTCACTGCGCATGAAGCTAGCAGCTGCTTCCGCACGAGTTGCTTGGGCATGCGGGTTGAAGTTACCATTTTTATCGCCGACGAACAAGCCTGCTTGCCACAGTTTTACAATAGCATTGGCTGCCCAAGGTGATGCACTCACAAGATCTGCTGGTGCTGTGGTTACGGAATTATTAGTTTGATAGGGAATTTGATAGTGTTCAAAGTAACGTAAAGTCATCGTCGCCATCTGTTCCCTAGTTATTGTGTCATTTGCAGAAAAGTTCTGGTTGCCCGTACCAACAGTAATCCCCGTCTTAACTGCCCACTCCACATACGGTGCATACCAAACCCCCGTCTGCACATCGGCAAAAGTCGAGACAGGATACTCCCTTATATCCACACCTGCCATTCTTCCAAGTGCTGTCACATACATGGCACGAGTCATCGTTCCATGAGGCGAGAAAGTATCCACACCCGTTCCGTTAAATAATCCATTCTGTTGGGCATAGACTACCTCATCGTAGAACCAATCCGTTATACTAACATCTTGAAATTCGTCCGTTCGATTCATATTTTGAAAACTACTAGGTTCTGTTGCTGCCACCTGAGGCACTGGCAACAAGCTCACTAACATGCTGATGGCAATCATCAATGCAAGTAGACGCGATTTTAATTTCCATGCCTGTTTAATTACTTGTTTCATCCCTTTTTATCCTCTCTATTAGTAGTTTTGAATCTCTTTCGTTGCCGTGTTCGCACGCTTATTATCAGACTCAAGTACGGTATCCCACTGACCGCTTCGTCATTACAAATGCATCGTCCCCCGGCTTCAGTTATACTTACTTACCTTCCTTACATAACAACTAAAATTGCGACAGTAAATGCGCAAATCCTATCATTTTCGCCCTCTCATCCTACCATGATTGATAGAATCATCGGTGAATTACAAAGAAAACTTTAAACTTGTAACCATTTTTTTCCATCAACTAACTCACCTAGCTTGTCTGATCATTCCTGAAGTTTACCTTCGTAGTATTCTTAAACCGACTGTCATCCAGAAAATCCTTATAAGCAAATTTAAACAACAAAAAAAACCACTCCCTAATAGTGAACTGTAACCTCAATTATGGACAGTGTTAAAAAACGGTATTGAAGCCTTAAGCAGCTAGGAGATGACTTCTGAATTCATCGAGGCCACTGAAAAAGTCCACACCTTAGAAATAGAATACCTTTCCTCGATTTTGCGAGGAAGGGTATTCTGTTTTGCTGTATAATAGCTGTAATAATTCTAGGCGGTGTCTCGGATGATTTCAAATCAACAAACTCTTAACCTCAGCCCGTATGTGGGAATTTACGATATAGTTGTACCTAAAGATAATATGCTCCGCCAAATTATTGACCTTGTTGATTTTTCTTTTGTCCATGAAGAATTACAAAATAAATATTGCCTTGATAACGGTCGCAATGCAGTACCTCCTATACGTATGTTCAAATATTTATTATTGAAATCTATTTTCGATGTATCCGATGTGGATGTTGTAGAACGATCGAAATATGACATGTCTTTTAAATATTTCTTGGATATGGCGCCGGAAGATGGCGTCATTAATTCGAGTTCTTTAACGAAGTTTCGAAAACTTCGTTTGAAAGATGTAAACCTACTAGACATACTTATTCAAAAAACAGTAGCGATTGCATTGGAAAAAGAAATCATAAAAAGTACCGCGATTATTGTAGACGCCACACATTCAAAAGCGCGTTACAATCAAAAATCACCCAAAGAGATTTTAATGGAGAAGTCCAAGCTGCTACGAAAAGCCGTTTATCAAATGGATGAAAAGATGAAAGATAAATTCCCTTCAAAAACAACAACAAACAAATTGGAAGATGAATTGGACTATTGCCGAAAAGTCATTCAGGCTGTGGAAAAGGAAGAAAAGATTCGCGAATACCCAAAAGTAAAAGAAAAGCTGAACTATTTAAAAGAAATCGTAGAAGATCACGAAGAGCATCTTCAATTCGCAAATGATCCGGATGCACGTTTAGGTCACAAAACAGCCGACTCCTCTTTCTTCGGATATAAAACACATCTTGCAATGAATGAAGAACGAATCATTACAGCAGCGGTGATTACGACGGGTGAAAAGAATGATGGAAAACAACTTCAAACTCTCATCGAAAAAAGTCATGACACAGGTATGAAGATCGATACCGTTATTGGAGATGCAGCCTATTCTGAAAAAGATAATATTCAGTATGCCAATCACAACGAATTACAATTAATATCAAAATTAAACCCTAATATCACACAAGGAACTCGTAAAAAAGAAGAGGAATTTGAGTTTAATAAAGATGCAGGTATGTACGTTTGTAAAGCTGGACATATGGCGATTCAAAGAGCGCGCACAGGTAAGAAAGGTATGAATAATAACCAAAAGAATACCTACATGTTTGACATTGAAAAATGCAAAGTATGTCCAATGAAAGACGGGTGCTATAAAGAAGGTGCGAAAAGTAAAACCTATTCTGTAACCATCAAATCCACCGAACATAAGGAACATGAGGCATTTCAAAATAGTGATGATTTCAAGGAGAAATCGAAAGAACGTTATAAAATTGAAGCGAAAAACAGTGAACTCAAGCATAGACACGGGTATGATGTTGCATCGTCCTCGGGTCTTGTTGGCATGCAAATGCAAGGTGCCATGGCCATATTTTCTGTTAATCTCAAGCGAATCATTACACTCATGAAAGATTCAAAGTAAAAGAATAAAGAGAAAGGCGATATTCCGTTCCAATGTGAACGAAATTTCGCCTTTTTGATTTAAAACAAATCTTAACAAATTATAAACGTAAGTTTTTCAGTGGCCTCGAATTCATCAGGAGTCATCTTTTTTAGTGTCCACTGATAGCGTTCTGTATTGTAGTGGATCACATACTCATTAACCCGTAGCCGCAGCTCTTTAAGAGATTTACAGTCCTTGTAGTCAAGCTCGTCCTTCATATGACCAAAGAACGTCTCCATGGACGCATTATCCCAGCAGTTCCCTTTACGAGACATCGACTGCTTAAACCCAGCTTCGGCGATGAGGAGGCGGGTTTTCGGGTGCGTATAGTGCATGCCCTGGTCAGAATGGAAGATGGCATCGGGATGAATATTTCTGTCCAATCGTTTGAGTAGGCGAGCCACTGTCCGCTCAACCAAGGATAGCTCCAGCGTTGAAGATAGATAGTGTGCCAGAATCTGCTTCGTAGCACCGTCCTTCACACAAGAAAGATATGCCCATTGACCGCCACCATAGCGCATGTATGTGATATCTGTAAGGAGGACTTTCTCTGGTTCTCCTTGATCAAACTGACGCTCTAGGAGATTAGGACATGTACGATGTTCTTGTGTTGCTTTAGCCATTTTGCGATAGGGATTGGTTTGACGGATCGTAGCTACTAGCCCAAACTTGCGCATGATACGACGAATCTTTTTATGATTCATGACAATGCCATTCAGTCTCTCCAGCCTCATTTTGATAACCAATGCGCCTACTTTCCCATTCAATGCTTCAAAATGCTCCCTAATAAGCTGAAAGTCGTATTGATCGGCTGTCTCTCGCAATTGACGCGACTCTTCAGCGTTACACCAACGGTAATAGCCACTTGCACTTACTCCGGCAATCTTACAGAGGTAACGTGTTAAACGTCGTAAATCATGCTTACGAATCGTTTGATGAATGAGCTGAAAGCGCTCGGAAGGTGTCAACTCCTTACTTTTTCGCCTTTCGAGCGCTTCTAGCTTTTTTAATAGCTCGTTCTCCGCTTCAAGGAGTTTAATCCGAGCTTCTGCTTGTTGCAGCTTCTCTTCCACTGATGATTCCGTTTTTGATCGTCTACCCGTACTTCCAAGGCCTCGGCGCTCTTCTAACAAACCAGCCTCACCGTGCTTAGTGTAGGTCTCTCTCCAGCGATAGAGGCTTTCTGTAGGTGTTCTCTGGCCAACGAGCTCAATACTAAAGCCTGCTTTCAAAAAAATCTCCATTGGTGGCTCTCCTGCCTGGTTAGCTTGCACTGCTGCGAGTTTAAAAGCTGGAGCATACGAGACGTTTCTCCCCGATACGCGGCTGACATTCGGATTGGACTCCAATAGCCTGATCTCTGTTTCAGTAAATCCTGTTCTGATTTTCCTCATGATGTTCATTCCCCATGTATTCTCGATAGTATGATTAAAGCACAAAAACCCGTAAGAGGTCACTTTTTTCAAGTGTCCATCTTACGGGTTACAGTTCAATAGAATTATTAAGAAGTGGTTTTTGTTTGATTTATTATTTATAACTGTGACTGCTTCACAAGTCGTGGTCATTACAACCTCAATTTATGAAGCAAAATGCTGGGATGATATAAAGCTGAAAGGCTCGGAAGCCTTGTCAGTTCTACCGCATGGAGCGTTTTTCAGCTCCATCGGCGATGAAATCTACCGCTTAAGCGCGGTCGCTCATCATCGAATTACTCCGATAATGCTTTCATTACATCATGCCGCCCATGCCACCCATACCGCCCATGTCAGGCATGCCGCCGCCAGCACCTTTAGGTTCTGGTTTGTCAGCAACAACGGCTTCAGTTGTCAGGAACATAGCTGCAACGGAAGCTGCGTTTTGCAGCGCGGAGCGTGTAACTTTGGCAGGGTCAACGATACCTGCTTCGAACATGTTAACCCATGTTCCAGTAGCAGCGTTGTAGCCAATGCCGATTTCTTCATTTTTCAAGCGCTCAACGATAACCGAACCTTCTTGGCCAGCATTCGCAGCGATTGTGCGAAGCGGCTCTTCAAGGGAACGAAGAACGATGTTAACGCCTGTTTGCTCGTCGCCTTCTGCATTAACAGCAGCAACTGCTTTATATACGTTAATTAGAGCTGTACCACCACCGGATACGATACCTTCTTCAACCGCTGCGCGAGTCGAGTTCAGGGCATCTTCAATGCGAAGCTTGCGCTCTTTCAATTCTGTTTCAGTAGCAGCACCGACTTTGATAACCGCTACGCCGCCGGACAATTTAGCCAGACGCTCTTGCAGTTTCTCGCGGTCGAAGTCGGAAGTTGTTTCTTCCAGCTGCGTACGGATTTGGCTTACACGAGCCGCGATGTCAGAAGCGTCGCCGCTGCCGTCAATCACGATTGTGTTTTCTTTTGTTACGCGTACTTGACGAGCGGAACCCAGTTGCTCAACCGTAGTCGATTTCAGCTCAAGGCCCAGTTCCTCAGTGATCACTTGACCACCAGTCAGAGCAGCGATATCTTGCAGCATCGCTTTACGACGGTCGCCGAAGCCTGGCGCTTTAACAGCTACACAAGTGAATGTGCCGCGCAGTTTGTTCACAACCAGAGTTGCGTTCGCTTCGCCTTCAACATCTTCTGCAATGATCAGAAGCTGTTTGCCGGATTGAACGACTTTCTCAAGCACAGGAAGAATTTCCTGAATGTTTGTAATTTTTTTGTCAGTGATCAGGATATACGGGTTATCCAGAACAGCTTCCATTTTGTCCGTGTCAGTAACCATGTAGTGGGAGATGTATCCACGGTCGAATTGCATACCTTCAACCACTTCAAGCTCCGTTACAAAGCCTTTGGACTCTTCAACGGTAATAACGCCGTCGTTGCCCACTTTTTCCATAGCTTCTGCAATCAGTTGGCCAACTTCATCGTCAGCGGAAGAAATAGCCGCAACTTGAGCGATGGATTGTTTGCCTTCGATTGGTTTAGCGATCTTTTGCAGCTCTTCAACTGCAGCTTTAACCGCTTTTTCAATACCTTTGCGGATAACCATTGGGTTAGCGCCAGCTGTTACGTTTTTCAGACCTTCGCGAATCATCGCTTGAGCCAAAACAGTAGCTGTAGTTGTACCGTCACCGGCAACATCATTTGTTTTTGTTGCTACTTCTTTAACAAGCTGTGCACCCATGTTCTCGAATGCATCTTCCAGCTCGATTTCTTTCGCGATGGATACACCATCGTTCGTGATCAACGGGCTGCCGAATTTTTTCTCCAGCACGACGTTGCGGCCTTTAGGTCCGAGTGTAACTTTTACAGCATTTGCAAGCGCATCTACACCACGCAGCATTGCGCGGCGAGCGTCTTCGCTAAATTTAATTTCCTTTGCCATTAACATTTACCTCCCGAAAATATATTCATATAAGTATGCTTAACGGCCTGCGCCGTTTCGTTAAAGTCCAGTCAAGCTGTATGTGAGCAGCCTATTCAAAGATCGCGTGAATGTCGCTTTCTTTCATAATCAAATACTCTTTGCCGTCGTATTTGACTTCTGTTCCCGCATATTTGGAGAAAAGGACGCGATCGCCTTCTTTAACTTCAAGCGCTACGCGAACTCCGTCTTTCAGCGCGCCGCTGCCAACAGCCACCACTTTACCTTCTTGCGGTTTTTCCTTAGCCGAATCTGGCAAAACGATACCGCTTGCAGTCGTTTCTTCTTTCGCGATCGCTTCTACTAATACACGTTCACCCAAAGGTCTGATCATTGAAAATAGCCTCCTTTAAAAATTTGTCGCTTATTTTTGTTAGCACTCATGAGCATGAAGTGCTAACAATCATGTTTATCATACTTTTTTTCGTTATTAATTTCAAGTGCTTGGGAATGATTTTTGCAGGAAATTTACATACCATTGGCAAAAAGACCGTTTTATGAAGCCTTCTGCTTCATCTCATGCAGCGCGAGCGCAGCCCCTCATCCATTGTTGCCGAGCTTGCTCCATGGTAAACGGTCTTCTATGAAAGTTTGAGGCACGGCTGAAGCTCATCATTTCTTAGATATGCGGGTTGGAAAAAGCAGCAAAATAAGAGAAGGCAAACCTGCACAGTACAGCCGCACCTCATTGCTTACTATTGCTGCTAATAACATATACTCTTGCTCTTACTCTCGCAGCCTATTACGACTGCTACCCTTTCAATGCCTGATCCATTGAAAAAGCAGCCCCTGACCACGCCTTGCGCGCTGTCCAATCCTCAGGCTCGCCGCTCCAAAAGGGATGCTCAGCGGCAAGTCCAAGCGGGAGAAACACAGCCGCGCATAAATACAAGCTGCCTGTGGAAATATAATGCTCGCCAATGTCTGGCTGGCTGCCGCAAAAGCCGATGGTCAGCCAACCATCCTCTGTAAATGTGCCAGGCACAGACAAGCTGCGCCGAATAACCGCGGTCAATGCGCAGCGAGCCTGCGGCGGAGAAACGCTGCCGGGAAGCTCGCCGAGCAGCGCGCTTTGCGCCAAGCTTTGCATGGCGCCGCAGCGGTAGGCAAGCGAGCGGCCCAGCGGGGGAAAGGTGCCTTCCGGCGAAATAAGCCGCTCCTGCACCTCCGCCCAGCGCCTTGCTCTCTCCTTGATGCTCGCCTGCATAGCATCCCAATCTTCATAGCAGCCATGAACGGCTGCCACGATGTCAACGAGCATGGGCTGGATTACAAAGCTGTTGTAATAGTCGAAATGGAACGATGGCCCATCGCCATAGGCTCCGTCACCGACATACCACTGCTCATGCTGCTTGAGCGCATAATCAATGCGCATCGGGTCCCAATCGCTTTCTCCCATGCGATATAAGGCCGCTTCAATGATTGCGGAGAAAAGCAGCCAGTTCATGGCGAAGGGCTTGCGCGTGCGCGTTAGTTTGAAAGCTTGGATAACATGCTTCTGCACCTTGGCATCCAGCTTGTCCCATAGCTCCGTCGGCGCACGCAAAATCGCCTGTGCCAGAAACGCCGTATCGACAATCGGCTGATAGCCTTCAGCGAAATTCATATAATCAGGCGATTCCGGATCGCAGCCAGCAGCAATCGCAGCACGTGACAGCTCCGCATATTGCTGGCGCAGCCGCTCCTCCGCTTCATCTGCCCCGCCGCTGCCTTCAAGCCAAGGTGCTATTCCACATAAGAGGCGGCCCAGCGCCTCCAGATGGGTCACATCGGAGCGATCCTGTCCCGCAGCAGCCTGCACAGGCATCGTTTTTTTCAGCTCCCGAGCCGCTAGCAGACGCAGCACAGGCTCGGCTACACGGCATAACTCGCTCACCCAATACTTTCGTTCCTCCGCTAACTGCACTCTCTCGCCTGAATCTGTACCTTTTTCCCCAATCAATGGCCGTTCGCCCCTTTCTGTTCCGTATCTTTGCTAATCGCATCATGATCTACTTCCGCCAAATGCTCGACTTACGACCAGAAGCTATCGTAGCCGCGCAGCTTGGACAGGCCCTCCGTAAAGAAATAATCGCCGTAGATGAGCGGGACGTCGAGATTTTTGCGTTCCGGGTAGTGGCTCGTGCCATGCAAAACCAACCCTTCCTCCTCTGCATCGTCCGCCCATGCGCCATAGTTCTCGTACAGCGATTTCAAAATCCGCTCCCCCGCACTGCGATACAAGTCACGCTCGACCTCTGGCACCACGTCCGCAATCGCCAGCAAACCACAAGCCGCGCAAGCGCCCGCCGATGAATCACGGTACGGCTCCACGCCTTCCGGTATCCGGAAATCCCAATGCGGCACGGAATCCTCAGGTAAATTCGCCAGAAAAAAATGGGCCGTGCGCTTCGCCGCATCCAAATACCGCTGCTCGCCGCTATGAGCGTAGCTGAGCGCCATGCCATAAATCGCCCAGGATGCGCCGCGCGACCATGCCGATTCGGCTGCAAATCCTTGCCCGCCATGCTTTGCAGCTACTTCGCCACTTTGCGGATCAAACTCTACAATATGATAGACCGAGCCATCCGGCCGAATAAAATGCTCCAGCACCGTATCGGCATGTGCCATCGCCAAATGCTTGTAGCGCGGGTCCTCCGTCGTACGCGAAGCCCAGTAGAGCAGCGGCAAATTCATCATGCAGTCGATAATAGCCAGCCCGTCATTGCGCTCTCCTTCCCGCCAAGGATTCCATGCCCGAATATAACGGCCCTGAATATTGAAGCGGCCGCTTAGCAGGTTCGCTGCAAGCAGTGCCCGCCGCCGCGAAGCCTCCTCCCCCAGCAGCTTATAGCGTGCCACACTAGTAAGCGTCCACATGAAGCCGATATCATGGTCAAGCCGGTCATAGCCCATGATGACTTCGTCGAGCTTAAGCTCACAGGCTTCGGCAAGCTCCTTGTAGCGCTCCGTGCGCGAATTTTCATCTTGATAGAGCAGCCATAGCAGTCCTGGCCAAAATCCCGCCGTCCACCAATGCGCCGGCTCCAGCACATAAGTCCCGTTCACGCTTGCATGTGGAAATTGCGCACCGATTCGGCCGCTAGTCCTTCCTATCTTCTGATTCACCTTGTCCCAAGCTTCATTCACCCAGTCTTGCTGCTGCTTCCCCATCTCCTGCACTGTCATTGCTTCGCTCTCCTTTTCTTTGGCGCATTAATCTCGTGCTCTTAGCTATTTCAGCCTATGGCTCAAAGCGAAATACAAACTCCGCTTCCACGGCCGCAGCTCCCGCCTGCAAATGATGAAAATCCAGCGTATACCATTGCCGTTCACGCCCAAAATGATCGATATCGCTCCGCTGCGTCACCACTGGCTTCCACTGCTGCGCATCAAACGCAATCGTCAGCCTCTTGCGTCCCTGCAAAACCACGACACCATCGGCCTCCCGGGCCTCCGGCATCTGCCGTGCAACGAAGCGCTCGATAATCTCGCGCCCGCCTTCTACTTCCTCCCGAAACCGATACCGGCTTCGGATCGTCAGCACAGGCAGCGCGCCCTTCTTGTTCCACTCGAAGCGCCGCCCCAGCCCTGCAAGGCCCGCTTCCTCGCCGTACGCGGCCTGCAGCTCAAGCTCCAGCACGTCAAGCTCCGCGCTGGTCGCCGCCTGCACAACCACGGCGCGCGCGTCCACGCCCTCGCGCTGGCGCGCGCCGCCAATGATCGGCACGGAATGTCCGTGCGAGCCGTTGCACCAAAGCGCATACCGCTGCGGGCCAAAATAGTCCGCTGTATACTCCCCGCTGCCCAAATCCGCCATGTAGGCTTCTCCGTCCGCATGAAGTACAAACTGCCCAACATCATTATGATTGTGCGGCTCCGCGTTATGTCCGCCTTTGGCGGCAAAACTATATGCAGCTCCATCCTCCGCGACATAACGGGACAGCAGCCACTGTACATTTTCCAAATAATGCGACTCTGTCGGCCATAGAGCTGCAGCTGCATACTTCACAATCTGCCCCGCAGTGCTTGCGCCATCACCTTGCAGTCCTTCCTGCAATTCATCTTCCTGAGCCTCTTCCCGGGCTCCTTGCTCCGGCCCATCCCCTGAGCCTCGTCCCGCTTCCTCCCACCAAAGCAAATTCCGCACCGCAGGCGCCCACCTTGCGCAATGATCCCCTGTATAAGGGTCGCGCAAGCTCGCATGCGGCATTGCCACAGAAGGAAACTCCTGATGCAAATAGCCGCTCAGCCCCATGAAGATACCGCTTTCAGGAGGAGCATCGGAAAAATTCACAATGCTGCGTCCACCTGTAAAGCACTTCTGCTGGAACATTGCGATTTCCTGCACTTTTGGGCTGCGAAATAAATCAACGGCGCCATCCGTTGCCGCCTTAAGCAGCTGTGCAAAATAAACATAAAAACCAAAGCCATATTGCCAATACGAATACCCTTCCGCACACGCTCCATCCTCGCCATAGCCGTCCAAATAGCAATCCATCGCAGCTAGCGTGCGGGAAATCACGACCTCCAGCTGTTTGTGATTGTCCATCAAATGCAATGCCGCCGCGCCAATCGACCCGGCACATACCGCCGCCCAATTATGCTCCGCGCTTTCCCAAAAATAAGGCCCCTCGGTCAAAAATGGCTGAAACAGCCGCTTTTCTACTTCTTCACGAATACGCAGGTGCACTTCCTGTGGTAGCCGCAAGCCAAGGAGCACGATTATTTCGCTGAGTGCGAAGCCTGTCTCCGCAGCGAATAAATCAATGGGCGTCTGCTGCTCTGCCCCACCGACATGCGCGGGCAGACACCACGTCCGCTCCTCGCAGATCGACCAAAGCGAAGCCTGCAGCGCCTCCAAATATGACGACTCCTCCGGCTCAATCAGCGCCATAAGTGCCAAAGAATTCAACCGCCGCCTTTTTTGAAAATAAACCCGCTCATACGGCAGCCGCTCTCCCGTTTCCTTGTACATGCGAAACAGGGCTTCGCTCAGCTCCGGCTCAACGCTCGCCAATTGGCGCTGTGCCTCGGCGCGAATCTCCTCGACTAACGGACGCTGCACCGCAGCTTTGCGCAGCTTGTCATACCATTCATCGCCTAGCTGTCCCGCAGACAGCAGCTCTCCCTTCAATAACAGCGCCAGCCCGCTTCGACGCTCTGCTGACAAATACAGCTGTCCCAAGAAACGCTCCGCAAAGCGCTTTTCCAGCGGGAATTGCTCTTGCTCTTGCTCTTGCTCTTGCTCTTGCTCTTGCTCTTGCTCTTGCTCTTGCTCTTGCTCTTGCTCTTGCTCTTGCTCTTGCTCTTGCTCTTGCTCTTGCTGCTTCATAAATTCCGCTCCTCTCCCCATGCATCCACAGCCTTACGTTTGTTCTAAGTTCCCTATTCGTTTCTATCTGTGCTCTATATGCTCTCTATCCGTGCTCTATATGCTCTCTATCCATGCTCTATCCATGCTCTATCCATGCTCTATCCATGCTCTATCCATGCTCTATCCATTACCAAGCAGCTCCCTTTCCGTCCCCCTACACCTCAAGCATCTTTCCATCTCGGCTTAAGACAACGCCCCCCTGTCTTGGCATCGCTTACAATCGCTTTTGCCCTCTCCGATATTCCACAGGCGTCACACCTGTACATGACTTAAACAGCTTTATAAAATAGCTCTGATTATCGTAGCCCAGCGTTTCGCATATTTTGCCAACGGGCGAGCCCGTTTGATCGAGCAGCTCTTTAGCCCGATGCATTTTCATCCGTATTACATATTCGATAAAAGTCTCGCCCATTTCCTTCTTGAACAGGCGGCTAAAGTAGCTGGGGTTCATAAACAGCTGATCGGCAACCTCGTCGAGACTGATTTTTTTGTCCAAATGCTGTGAAACGTATTCGCAAGCGTCGATCACCTCGGCCCGCTTGCTGCCGCTGACGCCAGTTTCGGAAGCGGTTATCGCCGACAAGCAGTGGGCAATCAGCCACTCTTGCAGCTCGGCAAGGCTGCCCAGCTCCCACACCTCATGGTGGCTGACGTCAATCGAGCTTGCTGAGCGGGTATGCTGCATCAATTGAAGCTTGAGCTTTACATCCAGCAGCAGCTTAAACACCCAATCCTTTACCTGCTCGGGCGGCAGCCTCCGCTGCTCCGCGAGCGACAGCCACTGGCGCACCAGCTCCTCTGCCGCCTCGCGCTTATGGCCCAGCAGCGCCTCCCGCAGCAGCTCGGCCGCCTCGCCAAACCTTTCCAGCAGCGGATTGTCGCTGCCTGCCTTCGCGGGCTGCGCTGCCTTACCGGCGCACGCCTTCCCAATAGAGCCTGGCGCGCGATAAAAGCGCGCCTCCGCCCCGGAAAGCAGCTCCGCCAGCGCTTCCCGCAAGCGCAAAGGATCGCCCGCGCTATCGCCGATCAGAAAAGACATCGTCAGCTTCAGCGAGCTTCTGAGCGTCCGCTGCACTTCCGCCAGCATCAGCTTCACCTCGTCGAAGCCGTTTATTTTCAGCCCCTGCGGACATACCTGCATGATGAAGGATTCCTGTGGACTGTACACAAAATGCGCAGCGGGGCGGCCGTGCTCCCTGCTTGCCATCACCTCCCGCGTGACATTATCCACCACAAATCGCAGCACCTCTTCGGAGCGAAAACGCTGCAGCGCCCGCGGATAATCGTCGATGATGCCGAGCACGGGAATGACAAGCTCGCCAGCTATGAATGGCAGATCGAATGCCCCCAGCTCCTGCTGCCATTTGACGGGATCCAGCATCGGCTGATGAAGCGTCGCCCTAATAAACTGCTCCTTCAGCAGCGCCTTGTTGCGATCGACCATATGCTCCTTGCGGAGCTGCTCCATATGCAAATCCTTCGTCTCATTCAGCTCCGCCTGAAATTGCAGCAGCAGCTTGCGAATATCCGAAGGATCAAGCGTATCCTTGAGCAAATAATCCTGTACTTGCAGCTTGAGCGCCTGCTGCGCATAACGGAACTCATCGTGGCAGGACAGCACGGCTACGCGCAGCTCCGGTTTGCGCTCTTTCAGCCGGCGTATCAGCTCCAGTCCGTCCATGCGGGGCATCCCGATATCTGTAATCAGAATATCTGGCATTTCCTCCAGCGCCGCTGCCAGCGCAACCTCGCCATTCTCATGCATGCCTAGCAGCTGAAAGCCCAGCTCCTCCCACTCAATGGCAAAAGCCAGCAGATCCAGCACCGGATAATCATCATCAACCAGCATCACCTTAACCATCAGAATCCACCACCTGCTTCGGAATGTACAGCGTAATGACTGTGCCCTGCCCGATATCGCTGTCTATCGTCATCTGGAAGCGTTCGCCGTAGGTTATACCCATCCGTTCGTATACATTTACAAGCCCGATGCCCGAGAACTTGCCTGGCAAGGCGGCTGCATCACCATCCTCTTCACCTGCCGCTTCCTGCTCAAGCTTTTCTAAAGAGCTGGCACCAAGCTTATGTCGCAGCCGTTCGAGCTTTCCCTTCTCAATGCCTTCGCCGCTGTCGCTCACCGTTATTTGATAGCCACCCTCTGCTTCGCTTGCGCTAATCGTCATTAAGCCAGCCTGCTGACTGAGACCATGAATAAGCGCATTTTCAATAATCGGCTGCAGACAGAAGCGCGGGACGAGTGCTGTTAAGCTCAGAGGCGACAGGTCAAGCGTGAGCTCCGCCTTCTCTTTTTGCCGCATATTCATCAGCCTCACATAATCGATCGCGAGATCGACCTCCTCATGAAGCGGGATGACGCCTTTATCCTGGCTAATGGTCATCCGCAGCAGCTTGGACAGCGAGCTGATCATTTCCGCGCTTTCCGAATCCCCTTTGCGCAGCACCTTCATCCGGATCGAATTCAGCACATTAAACAGAAAATGCGGATTAATCTGCGCCTGGAGCATCGCAAGCTCCGCCTTGCGCTTTCGCACCTGCGTCTTCGTAATTTCGCCAATCGTCTCCTTCACCTTATCGAGCATTAAATCGAAGGATTGGCCCAAATAGCCGATCTCATCCTCCCCGCGAATGCCCGAGCGCACCTCCAAATTACCGCGCTGCACTGTCTCCGCTACCCGCCCCAGACGAACGAGCGGCCGTGTGAATTTCCCCAGCAAATAAAGCAGCAGCACCATAAACAAGCAGAAAGATGCGAGCTGGAACATAAAGACGCGTTTGAAAATGACATTCAGCTTAAAAACAGCGCGGTCATAAGGAGTAAGTGACACCAGCTTCCAGCCCGTAAGGGAATTTGTATGCCAGGCCATTAAATAATCCTCTTTTTCGATTTGCAAAATATGCGGGTCGGCCTGCTCGCTCGCAAGCGTTGCGTAAGGAAAAATTTCGCCCACGCGCTTTGCGTCGGGATGGGATAAAATCTGGTCCTCGCTGCCGAGCAGCATCGTTTCCTGCTCCAGCTCGATTTTCCGAAAAATATCGCTCACCTTGTTTTCCAGTATCGTCACAATGACGTAGCCGAAGGGATTCACACTATCCCCACGCAAAGCCCGGGCAATAGAGAGCTGGTAGGGGCTGCGAATTTTATCGCTGTCAAACACCGTCGGCGTAGCCCCCGGCCAAAACGACTGCAGCCCGGACAGCCCATTTAATTGCGCGAACCAAGGCTCCTCGCGAAACAAGCCGGGATCGTATTCATCAAACGAATAATTGGCAAAATTCGTCCCGTCCTTCAGCAAAATCGTCACATAAGCCTTATCGCCGACGACGGTCATATTTTCAATTTTATTCATAATCTTCATGCGGTCGAGGTAGCGGTCATATTCCGCGCTTGCGCCTTCATAGGTTTTGCCTGAAGCAATCGCTTTCATAATCCGGTTCATTTCCGAGTCCAGCTGTACGTTATTGGCGATATAAAACATATAATTAAACAGATTCGACACATATCCGTCCACCAGCTCCAGCTTTTGCTGCGATTGCGTGACCGCCTCCTGCTTCATCGCATCCTTCGTCAGCATATTGTAGACGGCGAGCGTAATTAAAGCGGGGAGGAGCAGACAGACGATGGCCGCTACCATCAACCGATAGCGAAACGACCTCAGCCGCAGCAGCGACAGCCATTGACTAGACACAACCCCACCCCTTTTTCGTAGTTCTTTCAAGTGTAACGGAAACGCACCATTCCCGCGTCGTTTTCCCTTAAGATTTTTCTATATCGATTGGACTAGAGCATATAAGATCGGGAAGCTTCCGTCGATCAGCTTTGGCCCTAAGATGAAGCTGTTTAAATGGAAATGACCTTGTGTCGGACAGTGAGGCCGTTATTGGTGAGCAAAGCAAGCTTTGGCCGTGCTCGCGGACTCAGAAGCCGCTATATGTGCTGCATAACATGAAATGAGCCTAGTTTGAGGGATATAACGGCCTCACGGTCCGCAGCGATGTGAAAAAGGACCGAAAATGGGAAAATAGGGACTTTACTGTCCGCGAGCAACGCAAAGAGCACCATTGTATAAAGAACGCCATTATTGATTTTCTGCGGTTTCAGGCAAAAAGAAGTGCAGCAACAGCTCTGCACTTCTCCCTATACCTTCCACCACACGCTCCTACTGCTACTTTTTATTCGAATCAATCACCTGCTGCACACGCTCCTGCAAAGCGGCAATCGTCTGATCAATATCCTGCTGATCAAAGATCAGCTTCTCATACTCCTCATTGATCACTTTATAAATTTCAGATTGATACGTAACAGGCGGAATGATTTTGGACGATTTGGCGTTTTTCAGCACCGACAGCAATGACTGCTTGTCGACCTTCTCCGGATTTGCCGTACCGCTCAAAATCGTATCAATAATCGTTTCCAGCTGGGAATCGTCAATGCCATTCCAGGACGGAACATTTTTACCTTGAGCGATCTGTCCTTCGGTCGTATACCAGCGAACAAACTGGTACGCTGCATCCTTATGCTTGGAGGAAGCCGCAACCGACACATAATCCGTCGTCACCATCGTGTAGCCGCCTTCGTCTGCCGCTGCATTTTTCGGAATCGGAGCGACCGCCACTTCAAAGTTAAGCGGGAACTGCTCCGTTCCGCCAAGCTCCGTGTTCATCCAGCTGCCAATCATGACCATGCTGACTGCCTGATTGAAAAACTGGTTGCGGTAATGCAGCTTCTGCGAAATCATATCGGTGTATGGGGATGCCGATTTATCCTGCTTCTCCATCTGCACACGCAGCTCCAGCGTTTTGCGCATGAGCGGATTATCCAGATTGGACGTGCCATCCGCCTTCAAAAACTCGGTATTATCCGGCTGATTCGCCAGCGCCAGCTTCAGAAACTCCATCCAGCCGCCATTTTGCGGACCATGGAAATACGTGCCGTAATGCTTCGATGCCCCGTCGCCTGTCGTAAGCGTCTTCGCATAGCTCATAAAGTCATCCCATGTCCATTCGGTTGGCACCTCTAGCCCCGCAGCGGCCAGCTGCGTCTTGTTCAGCAGCACATACCAAGGGTTGAACTTGCCTGGCAGCGCATAATATTTGCCGTCCAGCATCGTATCGACCTTGTACTCCTGATTAACCTTAAAGCCTTCTTTAGCAATAAAATCATCAATCGGAGCAACCATGCCCAGACCAACGCGCTGCGCATAGCCAGCAGGATCACTGAACATGATGACATCCATCTGCTCATTGGAGGATGCGGCAAGATCCAGCTTCTGAATCGCCTCCTGCGTATCGCCCTTCTCGCTCAATACGACGACATCAACCTTGATGTTTGGATTTTTCTCCTCAAATGCCGCAATCGTCTGCTTCCAATTATAGCTCGCCTCGTTGCCGAACGTATGCAGCTTAATCGTAACCTCTTCATCAGCCGCCTGCGCCGGGCTTTCCGTACCGCTGCTCGATGCTGGCGAAGCCGCTCCCCCGCCGCTATTTGCGTTTCCACCTGATGAGCAGCCTGCCGCCACCATCATAATCGACATCAGCATAAGCGATAACCATTTCATTTTTCTAAACATGCAAACCCTCCTCCTCAAAAATAAAAAATAACGATAGCTGTCTGAAATATGTTTGTATGCGCTTTCTATCTATCGTTATTGTAGCAATGCGGCTGCCCGCTCCTATACTACAATATTGACTACATTTACGACTATTTTGACTTCCCCTAGAAGCCTGCTTGGGGCAAGTATCGCCGCTGCATATCCTGCGACTGACCCTACTAGCCCTTTACGCCGCCCATTGCAATGCCCTCGATGACGCTTTTTTGTCCAATGACGAAAATGATCAGCAGCGGCACGATGGACGATACGGCAGCCGCCATAATGAGCGAATAAAACTCGCCGTTAATGGTCGTAAACTTTTGCATCGCCAATTGAATCGTATACAGGCTGTCTGTGCGCAGGAAAATCAGCGGATTCTGATAGTCATTCCAAGTCCAAATGAAGCGCAAAATCGCATACGTTGCAACGGCGGGACGCACGAGCGGAAACGCAATTTGCATAAAAATTCGGCCATGCCCCGCCCCGTCGATTTTCGCCGATTCAATATATTCATTATGAACGCCCATAAAAAACTGGCGCAGCATGAAGGTGCCAAGCACGCTGAAGCTGCCAAGCAAAATGAGTCCCACATGGCTGTCGAAAAAACCAATCGAGCGATACAAAATAAACTGCGGCACCAAAATCGCCTGCTGCGGAATCATATAAGTGGCAAGTACGATAAGAAACAAATATTTTCCTGCTGCAAACTGGATTTTGGAGAAGCCATATGCAGCAAGCGCGGATACCATACACGATAATATCGTCGTGACTACTGTAATTTTAATAGAATTCAAATAGTATTTATAGAACGGAAATTGCCCATTCCACACTTCCTTGTAATTTTCGATGACATGCCACGTTTTCGGTAGCCATTGAATGGGATAGGTGAATACATCCGCCTCGATTTTGAAGGAAGTCGAAAGCATCCAGACGAAGGGCAGCAGGAACATTATGCTCATCCCCATCATTAGCACCGTGAAAATCGACTTGCGAACCGTATTTATCGTTTTCTGGTTCATTCTCTTCTTGCCTCCCTTATAAAAATGCTATTAATAATTCACCCACTTCTTCTGCAAGGCCCATTGCAGAAGGGTAATGAGCAGCACACAAGCAAATAGGATAACCGCCATTGATGAGGCATAGCCGATTTTTAAATTGACGAACGCCGTATCGTATAAATACCAGACGATCATGCTAGTCGAGGAAAGTGGCCCGCCCTTGGTCAAAATCGCAATTAAATCAAATACCTTGAACGTCGAGATAATGCCCGTTACAAGCAGAAAGAACGAGGTCGACGACAGCTGCGGGAACGTAATGCTTTTGAATTTCACCCAAGCGTTTGCCCCATCAATATCGGCCGCCTCATACAAATCCCGCGGAATGGATTGAAGTCCAGCAATATACACGATCATATTAAAGCCGATAGCCGTCCAAACCGTAATCATCATGAGCGACGGAAGAGCGTATTTCGGATCTGCAATCCATTTGGGTGGATTTTCAATCCCGAGCGCCATAAGCAACTGATTAACCGGCCCCGCTGACGGGTGAAAAAGCACCTGCCAGACGATAGCCACCGCTACTATGCTGGAAATGTACGGCATGAAATAAGCAACCTTAAAATAGCTTTTCAAATACACATGCTTGTCGATCATAATCGCGAGAAACATCGAAACTGCCAAATAGGCGGGAACGGTCAGCAGAAAGTACGCATTATTTTTAAGCGATTTAAGAAATGCCGCATCCTTCGCCAGCCGCTCAAAATTATCGAAGCCGACCCATTTCAGGCCATCAAAGCCAGCAATAAAATTCCAGTCTGCCAGCGACAGCCCAAAGGTTGCGAGTATCGGCAGCAGCGTCAGCACCGTCACTCCTATCAGCATCGGGCCTACGAACAGAAAACCCGCGAGCGTTTCTTTTCGCTGGATCGCGCCGGTTGACCGCCTCGCCGCCAGCTGCCGTTTGCCTGAATGCTTCTGCTCGGCCGTTGTTTCTTGTAGCGGATTCATGAGCCTTCACCTCGATCTATAATGGATACCTTTATCATAGAAAAAAAGCCGTCCGCGCTGTGACGGTATTTTGCCAACCTATATCATTATTTTGACTTTATCGCAGGCAAGCTTACGCAGTTGGCAAGCAAAAAAGCGATGACCAGCACCTTCCGGCGCCAATCATCGCTCTTTCCTATTTTCGCTTACGCTTGCAGCGGCTTATTCTTTTTGTCGGAGGGGAGAAATACGGTGAACAGCCCCAGCAGCGGCAAATACGAGCAGCACTGGATAACGAACACAATGCTTGTCGCATCAGCAAGATTGCCAAGAATGGCCGAGCCCGCTCCGCCAAGCCCGAAAGCAAGGCCGAAGAAAATGCCTGATACGAGCCCGACCTTCCCTGGCAGAAGCTCGTTCGTATACACCATAATGATCGAGAACGCCGAAGCCAAAATCAACCCCGCAAAAAAGATCAAGATGACGGAAAACGTTAAATTCGCATACGGCAGGGCGAGTGAAAAGGGAGCCGTCCCCAAAATCGAAAACCAGATCAGCGCACGGCGGCTGAATTTATCCGCTAGCATGCCGCCGAACAGCAGCCCAATAACGTTGGCAACCAGGAATACGAACAGAATCATTTGCGCCTGGCTGGTCGATACCCCGAATTTTTCTATGGCATAAAAAGAATAATAGCTCGTTAACGCTGAAATATAAACATATTTAGAAAAGACCAAAATCATTATAATCGTAACCGCAAACGCTACTCTTGTCTTAGAGAGGCCGCTTCTTGCAAACGGATAATTTTGCACCGTCCCCTTGCGCTCCTTCTCGGCCTTCAAGTGCTTCGTATACCATCTGGCGACGTAGCTTTGCAGCATGAAACCGACAACGAGCAGCAGGGAAAACCAAACGACACCCTTTTGCCCCGTATGTACGAACAGCAACGCCGTCATGATCGGAGCAAGCGCTTGTCCAATATTTCCGCCAAACTGAAAAATCGATTGCGCAAGTCCTTTGCGTGCCCCGCCTGCCAAATAAGCTACCCGCGCCGATTCCGGATGAAATATCGCTGACCCGACCCCAATCAGCATAACCGCAACGAGGATCATCCAATAATACGCCGAGAAGGACAGCACCAGCACACCCGCAAGGGTGAAAAGAACACCGATCGGCAGCAGCCTTGGAATCGGCCGTTTATCGGTGAAAATGCCAATAAGTGGCTGTAAAATCGCTGCCGTCAAATTAATGATTAAAGTAATAAGACCAATTTGCGAAAAGGTTAATGAAAAAGAATCTTTAAGCACCGGATACAGTGCAGGCACAATCGCTTGAATCGTATCATTGAGCAAATGTACCGAGCTTGCAGCAAACAAAATCGGAAAAAAAGTAGTGGCCGCCACATTGGTCGGCCGAATAGCAGCTTGATTGGTTGACATCAGGTTCTCCTTTTTCGAAGTAAAAATCGATGTTTGATATGCGATATATTGCATATTATATTCTGATTATGTATGATATAGCAAGGTTTATTTTCCCGATTGCTTTTTGTCTAAACAGAGCTTACTTTAATCCATTTGCACCCTCTTGCTGCTTCGATATATGATAGGAGGTAGCCAAAAACGCCGTTTGAGAGCTGTAATTTAATTTTTTTGAAGAAGGTGATGTAATGCCGATACCGACTAATTATTCCTCGCCGCTAAGAATATCTGCGAAGGACAGAGCTTTAGCTCAGCTCCAGAAATGGATTATAGAAGGCACGCTTCAGCCTGGAGAAAAGCTGATTGATGCTGAGCTTGCAGATGCACTTGGCGTCAGCCGGACGCCGATTCGCGAAGCGCTGCAATTGCTTGAAGTACAAGGGCTTGTGCAAATGATGCCCAGTAAGGAAACAAGAGTGACGATGATTGAAGAAGAGGATATGCCTAAGCTTTATGCGCCGCTTGTTGCGCTGAATGCTCTCGCGGCAGAGCTTGCAGTGCCGCATATTCAGCCGGAGCATATAGCCCGCCTTAACGAGCTGAACGCCCAGTTTGCGAAATGCATTCAGGAGAATAAACCATATGAAGCGATCGAATATGATGAGGAATTCCATAATGTCATTTTGGAGCTGGCGGATAATGCCTATATTCAATCATTCACCTCCTCGCTGCAAATGCACCTTCGCCGCTATAAGTATTTATTTATTAAACAGCCTACTTTCATTGCCCAGGTAGGTGTCAAGGAGCATCAGGCGATCATTGACGCGCTGGAAGCCCGCGATGCGGAAGCCGCTTACCTGATGATGAAGAAAAATGTGAGCATCCATACTTAGGCGAAAAAAAACCAACTTCACCTCCCGCTTGCAATAACGGAGTTGAAGTTGGTTTTCTCTTGTTTATGGATAAGCTTATTCAGCTTGCTCCGAAGGCTTTAACGCTTTGAGAATAAAAGCCGTCGTATCCGCAATCCGCTCCTCCAGCGTAGACGTATCCTCGCCCATAAGCACCAGCATGTGGATATTTCCTTTCGGAAAAAGCAGGGTTGAGCTGACCGCCGTAAAAGCCGTATGAATGGAATGGAATTCAAACACTCCCTGCTCACGCCCCTTCAGCAGCCATTGATGTATCAGCTGCCAGAGCGGCAGGACGCGCTCCTGAATCATTTCAATCCGCGGTGTATGCAGCGCAAACTCGCATTGAATGATGTAGGATAGCTCAGCATCCTGATAACGAAAGGTGAGCAGCTCCCGAATAACGAGCTTCATGCCTTCAAGCGGTTCCATATCCTGAGCGATAGAAGCGATGCCCCTGCTAGGAAAAAAAGCTTCAAACAGTGCGAAAAACAAATTATCTTTCCCGCCAAAATAATAAGAGATCAGCGCCACATTCGCGCCCGCTTCCTCACAAATTTGCCGGACGGATGTCCTGTCAAAGCCTTGAGCGGCAAACAGCTTTTTCGCTGCCAGCAAAATTCTCATTTTCACATCGATATCCGCAGCTTTCATCTCAGCCTCCTAACGGCAACCACTTTATTTGACGCAAACACTTGGGGCTGATTAGAAAGCGCGGAAACGAATTAGTTTGACTTCATTGCCATTTGCCCCGGCTTCGGCGCAAGCTGCTTCTTCAAGCCAACCGCTGCCATGCTGATCACAAATCCGATGATCGCAATAATAGCCAGTGCCACAACCTCGCTTCCAATCCCTTTACCACCGAACAGCACATTCATTAGCCCCTCAACTGCATAAGTTGCAGGAAGCGCCTCTCCAAGCTTCACATAAAAATCCGGCAGCAGCTCACGCGGCACAATCGCACCAGATGAAACGAGCTGCGCGGACAGTGCAATAATATTAAACAGCATGCCAGCCATGCCAAATACATATAAGAACATTTGAGAGACAAACATAAACGCAAGCACGAACATGAGCTGGAACAGCCAAAGCTTCAAGAAACCCTGCTCCATTTGTCCATTAAATGCAGCGAGCAAAGAAGAGCCTACAAGAGATACGCCAATTGCCGCACCTGCCGTAATCATGCTTCGAGCTGCAAAACGCTTCCAGCGACCTGCTACAGCACTAACCATCATCGATGATTGCTCCAGGTTCATCCCCATAATCATCGCGCCAACATAAGAAGCGAGCACCATCATCATCGGAACCATTTGATTGCTCATGCCTTTGACCGGGTTCATTGATTCAATGTTTGCCGTAATACGCTGCGCTAAGCTTTGGCCAGCAACCTCCGCCTGCTCCGCCGGAACGCCTGCCTTGCCAAGCGTACCTGCGATGCCTTGCTCTATCGCCTGTGCATTGGCTTCCTTCGTTACCTCTGCGGCAACATTGCTCATAATGCTCTTAATTAAAGCAGGGTTGGATTCATTGATAAAATAGCCAATATCCGCTTTGCCATCTGCCGCCATCGCCTTTTGCGAAAAATCAGCAGGGAAATAAATAATCATTTGCAGCTCACGTGCGTTAAGCTGCTGCTTCGCATCCTCAAGACTTGCAGGCTGCGACATTTGAAAGGGCAAATTGCCGACTAAAGAACCTGCGATTTGCGCGCCGAACTGTTGATCTTCATTGACTACTGCAATATGCAGTTTATCAATACGATCGGTCACTCCATTATAACCTGTCATCCATATAACTGAAAATACAATTTGAAACATAAGCGCTGTAATAATACCAACAATTGTTGTTGGACGCTTCATAAAAGCTTGAATCGTGTTTTTCATCGCCAATCCCATCCTGTCTGTGTCTATTTATCTGGTTTAAACAAATGTTTTAAACAATCGATTTAAACAACTGTTTCAATACTATATTTTGCTTCGAAAATTGTCAACATGAAAATAATGATGCCTGGCATAAAATCAGAAAAATCCCCGTGTCCACTGCTATGAAAGCAATGGAAATGGGGATTTATGTAATGATGCTCGCACACGAAGCTATGAGGCTTCTTCGTTCATTTCCTCTTCCCGCAGCTTGTCTGCAGCAAGCTGCCTGCGGTATATTGCAGCGGACAGGAAAACGCTCATTTCATATAAACCGAGTAATGGGATGGCCACGAGCGCATCCGATACAAAATCGGGCGGCGTCACTAAGACCCCAATAAAAATCATAATGAAATAAGAAATGCGGCGCATTTTGCGCAAACGGATCGGATTCAAAATCCGGATTGCGGTCAAAAACATAATGACCAGCGGCAGCTCAAATAACAGCGAAATGGGAATCAATATATTAAACATAAAGGTGAAATATTGAATAATTCCGAACGTCTCCACCAAGTCCAAACTGTCCGAAATATTTCTGGTGAAATGAAACGCGAGTGGAAAAACGACAAAATAAGAAAACGACAGCCCTACCAAAAACATCAATAAAGCGAATGGAATATATTTAAGCGTCGCCCGCTGTTCCTTGACATGCAAAGCTGGCTTTACGAAAGCCCATAGCTGATACGCGGTAAATGGAATCGTAATAATAAGCGCTATGACGAGCGCGAATTTCATATAGACGCCGACCCCGTCCCACAAGGAGAACGTATGCATCGGCAGAGAGCGCGCTGGCTCAAGGCTCATAATGAAATCATAAGCAGGCTTCGCCACAAACAAACCGGCAATGAGGCCCACCAAGATAACGAGCAGCATATAAAAAATCCGTTTGCGAAGCTCTCCGACATGCTCCAGCAGCGGCATCAGGCCTTCCTCACGCAGCCGTTCGCGATTAAAGGGTTGCTCAGTAGCTTCGTCTTGCCTGATTCCCATCTGTCACAATCTCCTTCCAGAAAAAAAGCGGGCCCGATTAATCCGGCAGCCGCTTGTTATTCGACTCAGTATTGTCTGATTTGGAAACGTCGATCCGTTTCTCCTCTTTGTCCTTTGGCTCGTCATCCATTACATCTCTTGCACCCGCTTTAAACTCCTTAAGCGTCCGACCGAAAGCTCTGCCCAATTCAGGCAGCTTGTTAGGACCAAACAACAGCAGGGCCACTAGCACCAGCAAAATAATTCCCGTTGCACCAATAGATGGCATAATCGTCTACCTCCTTCTCACTCTTGGATGTCTGTTCTAACTCAGCATCCGTACAAACCGCCATAACCGAGCTGTGTAATATCTTCCTTCACAATTTGATGCCCAGCAAGTATGCGTGCCAGCAGGACATCGAATGAAGTAAACGGGTCATGCATGACGCATCCCGGTAAGCCGAGTATTGGCACTTCGTTCAAATAACCCATTAACAGCATGGATCCAGGCAGCATTGGCGTTCCATAGCTAACGATGTGTGCACCCGACGCCTTAATTGCCCCTGGTGTGCGGTCGTCAGGATCGACAGACATTCCGCCTGTTACCAATATCATATCATAATCTTGCCTAAGCAAATAGTTAATTTCATTAACAATCACCTGCTTGTCGTCGGGAGCAAAACGCTGCTCGATGACCTCTGAGCCGAAGGCTTCCAGCTTGCTGCGGACAGCGGGACCGAATTTATCCTCGATCCTCCCGCCGAATACTTCCCCGCCCGTCGTCAGCAGACCAACTCGCAGCTTGCGAAATGGCTTTACACGAACGGGCGCTGCGCCCTCATGTGCCGAGCGATACTCTGCTGCCAAGCGCTCAACTTCCTCTACCTTGGATTCCGGCACGACAAGCGGAATAGCGCGAGTAGCCGCAAGCTGTCCATCCTTCTTCACTACGCTATTCGTCTTTACCGTCGCAAGCGCAATTTCCCCGAGCGAATTAATGGCATGCACCAGCGCTTCGTCAACCTCAACAAGCCCAAGCAGCTCGGATTTCATGCTTACTTTACCTTCATGCGGTTCGCTTAGCCAAATGCCGTCTCCGCAAAGCGCCTTTGCCATCCTGCTTGCAGCATCATCCTCGTGCAGCTCACCAGGAGCAAGCTCCATAATGTAAATATGCTCCTTGCCAATATCGAGCAGATTCGGAATGTCAGCTTCGGTTATAATATGGCCTTTTTTAAAAATCCGGCCTTTAAACTCACCCGGTACAATGCGGGTGAGGTCATGAGCCAGCCGCAAACCAATGGCATCGTAGACGGATACTTCCTTTAGCACCGTCTTGGTTTCCAAACTCAGCTCGGCCGCTGTGGCTGCTTGCCCTTGCTGCTTATGCTCCCCGGCGCTGCTCATAATACGTCCTCTCCCTGTGTACCGGAAATAATCTCAAGGGCTTGAGGCAGTTGATCCATAATGGCCATTAAGCTTTCATGGACACCTTTCGGGCTACCCGGCAAATTAACAATCAGCGACTTGCCACGGATGCCGCATACACCTCGGGACAGCATGGCGCTTCTCGTCTTTTGAATAGCGCCAAACCTCATCGCTTCTGAAAGACCTGGAATAACCCGATCGACCACCCGCAATGTTGCATCGGGCGTCACATCACGAATCGCAAGTCCTGTCCCTCCTGTCGTCAGCAATAAATCCGCTTGATAATATTCGGTCATCTCAATGATGGCTGCCATAATTTCATCCTGCTCATCCGGAACGATGCGATAATCGACAATTACGCCGCCAAGCTCTTCCTCTACCAGCTCCCTGATAACTTGTGCGCTTGTATCTTCACGTTCACCGCGCGAGCCTTTATCACTAGCCGTCAAAATAGCCACTTTCCACTGCATTTACCGTTCCTCCCATCCCTTGTCCGATCATGGGTGATTCCATCGCTGGAAACAGCCGCCTTGCTTTATTTTTCTATCGAGTCTGCTTCCGCTTGAAACTGGTAATCGCCGTTTTTGCCACCGGTCTTTGCAACAAGATGTGTCGGGCCAATCACCATATCCTTCTGAATTGCTTTGCACATATCGTAAACGGTAAGAGCGGCGATCGAAACTGCTGTCAGCGCCTCCATTTCGACCCCTGTTTTACCTGTTGTTTTCACGGTTGCCTGTATGTATAACTCATCTGCACCATTGTCATCAAAGCGCACATCCACGCCAGTCAAAGGAAGCGGATGGCACATCGGAATGACGTCCGATGTTTTTTTCGCGGCCATAATGGCTGCAACCTGTGATACGGCCAGCACATCGCCTTTGCCTATCGTTCCCGCTTTAATCCGTTCTAACGTCTCGCTGTGCATCGTAACGGTCGTCTGTGCTGTAGCACTGCGAGACGTCACGTCCTTATCGCTTACATCCACCATTTTGGCCCTGCCCTGCTCGTTAAAATGCGTCAATCCCACAGCACTCTCTCCCCCTTACGGCTTCTATAGCAAATGAATCCCGGATTCCGTTACGATTCCGTTCATCTTCAAATCATGCTCCTGCATCGGAACCTGCTCTGCAACCTGCACCTCGAAAGCTGCGCCAATCCACATCGCGCGCTTCCCGGTCTCTCCTGCCCGCTCCGCAAATCGGTCATAATAACCTCCGCCATAGCCCATTCGTCCGCCTATGCGGTCAAACTGAATGCCTGGGACGATGATGATGCCTGGCACATGCCCCTGCGGAAGCTCCTCGCATTTCGCCGGGTCAGGCTCACGGATTCCATATGCACCCTCCATTAAATCCGCTGGCGATTGCAGCCGGTACAGTGTCATCGAGCGATCAAGCGGGTGACAACGGGGTACGATTACCTCACGCCCGGTTGACCACGCCCATTCCATTAGCGGCCACATGTCCAGCTCAGAGCGAAATGGAACATAACACATGATTTCGCGCTGCTCCGGATGTTCTTCCAGCCATACGCTTAATGCGCTGCAAGCAAGCTCAGACCGTAATGTCCGATCCTGCTTGGACAAGCGATCGCGAGCTTTAGCAGCATCCGCTCGAATACGCTGTTTTTCCGCCTTTATTTGCGATTTTTCATTGTCCGTCATAATCGCTATTCTGCCTTTCCAATTCCTCAATTTCAATTATGTTCAGTTTACCATTGTTATGCAACTTTCGCCAATGGCGGCTTGCATTTGTGGTAATATATAATGAAATAGCAAGCAAGCCAAAGCTAAGCAATTATTCGTTGGAGGTATTTTTTATGCTGCTTCAAGTTTCTAATATAAGTAAAAGCTACGGTGTAGATCCCATATTGTCAAACATTACGATGCAGGTGCTTGAACGCGAGCGTATCGGACTCGTTGGCGTCAATGGCGCCGGCAAGTCCACGCTGTTAAAAATCATTGCGGGAGAGATTTCTTTCGACTCCGGTGCCATCCACAAGGCCAAGGAAACGCGGCTCGGCTACTTGGCTCAAAACAGCGGTTTGCAATCCGACCGCACCATTGAAGCCGAAATGCGCGCCGTATTTGCTCACTTGCTGGAGGCCGAGCAGGAGCTGCGCGATCTGGAGCAGCAAATTGCTGATCCCGTGCTGCATGAACAGCCAAAGCGTTATGAAGAGGTACTCGACCGCTATTCCCGCCGCTCTGACTGGTTTCGCGAGCAAGGCGGCTTTGAAATCAATACGCGCATCAACAGCGTTCTTCACGGCATGGGCTTTGGCACTTTTCCGCCAGATACACCTATCCATACGCTCAGCGGCGGTCAAAAGACGAGGCTGGCGCTCGCCCGTATTTTGCTTCAAGCTCCTGATTTGCTCATGCTCGATGAGCCCACCAACTATTTGGATATTCCGACGCTCACTTGGCTTGAAGGCTATTTGCGCAGCTATTCCGGCGCGATTCTTGTCGTCTCTCATGACCGATATTTCCTCGATGCGCTTGTGCAGACGATTGTCGAAATCGAACGGCATTCTGCTAAACGTTATACAGGAAACTACAGCCGATATATTGACCTGAAGGCTGCAGAATACGAAAGCGATCTAAAGCAGTTTGAGAAGCAACAGGACGAAATTTCCAAGATGGAGCAATTCATTCAGCGTAATATTGTCCGTGCCTCTACTACGAAACGCGCTCAAAGCCGCCGTAAAGCGCTCGACAAAATGGACGTGCTCGATAAACCACTGGGTGATTTAAAGAAAGCCAATTTCACGTTCCAAATTGAGCGTCAAACCGGCAAAGATGTTTTGCAGGTATCGGATTTATCCGTACTGTTTGACGAGAAAAACAAGCCCTTGTTCCAGCATGTCTCCTTCCGCTTGCAGCGTGGCGAGACGGTGGCTCTTATTGGACCTAACGGTATCGGCAAATCGACACTGCTCAAAACGATTGTCGGACAGCGCCAGCCTTCGAGCGGCACCATCGTCTGGGGGTCCAACGTCAAGCTCGGATATTACGACCAAGAACATACTGGACTTAATCAGACGAATACTGTATTGGAAGAAGTTTGGGGGCTCTACCCCCATATGGAGGAATCACGTATTCGAACTGTTCTTGGCAGCTTTCTATTTAGCGGCGAAGATGTGCTTAAACGCATTTCGGCGCTCAGTGGCGGCGAGAAAGCTCGTGTTTCGCTTGCCAAGCTCATGCTGGCTCAAGCCAATGTGCTCATTTTGGATGAGCCTACCAACCATTTGGACTTGTACAGCAAGGAAGTGCTGGAATCCGCTTTGCTCGATTATGAAGGCACGCTGCTCTTTATTTCTCATGACCGTTATTTCCTTAATAAAATGGCGGAGCGCATTGTCGAACTGACACCTGCGGGCACCGAACATTTCCTAGGAAATTATGACGAAATGATAGAGAAAAAGCATGAACTCGAAGAAGCACGGCTGGAGGAAGAAGCTAAGCGGACTGCTAGCAGTAAAGCGACTGCGCCTTCCGACAACGTTAGCGATTACGCGTTGGACAAGCAGGCAAAGCGTGAGGAACGCAGCCGTCAGCGCAAGCTGGAGCAGGTCGAAGCCGATATTGCCGAGCTAGAGCAAGCCATTGCGGATCTGGAGCTGCAACTGACAGACCCAGCTATTTTCAACGATTACATGCGTATACAGGACATCCAGTCACAAATCGACCAGAAGCGCACCGCATTAAGCGAAGCCTATGAGCAATGGGAAACGCTTAGTGAATAGTAATTGCTGCATCACTTCCTCTATCAAATAATATTAAATAACATTTCAGGACATTAACGAATCACAAGCTACACGGATTCGTTAATGTTCTTCTTTTATATTAGGAAGCACTGGCGAACATGGTCATAAAAGAATATAAAAAGATGCTTGCGCTATAAAAGCGCAAGCATTGAGAGGGAAACCAATGTTAGGGTATTACTGGGGGGATCAAGTGACTGCAGCTTGCAATGATTGCCACAGCTATCCCAATATGAAAATGTCATTGCCTATCGAATATATAGGCAGCAACGGTAAAACTCAAGGGACAAATTGCTCAAGTCGGATAATGCCAAGCCGTTTTGCCTCTGCGATCGCTTCCGATCGGGACCTAACGTTAAGCTTTTCAAAAATCCGGGTTAGATGGTACTCTACAGTACGCTGACTCATATGCAGCTTAATGGCAATATCTTTGTTGCTATTGCCGTACGCGACCTGCTGCAAAATATCCTGATCGCGTTCTTTAATCGATACTTCTTCAATTACTTTCTCAGCACGCGTAATTTTGACTTCGTTGCGCCGCAGCTGCTTGAGCAGTGAAATCGGAATAACCGCTTCCCCTCGCATAGCGCATCGAATGGCGTTATGCAGCTGTTCTCGCGAGACCGTCTTAGAGATAAAGCCGGAAACGCCGCATTCTATCAATAAATTATAGTGCGTACTAATTTCATAACCAGTATATATGAGCACTTTGCGATCCGGATCTTGCTGAATCAAACGTTTTGCAAGCTCAAGACCGCTTATGCCTGGCATGTTCAAGTCACATAAAATAATGTCAAATCCTTCGTTGCTAATCGCATCCAGCGCTTCCATGGCCGATAATACAACCGTCACCTTCATTTCGGGATCTTGTTCAATCATCGTTTTGGTGCCTTCTCCGACAGATGGATGATCATCAACTAATAAGATACGAATCACGCAGCAAACCCCTTTCCGATCGGCCAGTCGTCATATTTTGCGGCAATATAATAATGACCTCAAGACCTTTTCCACGTTTCGACCGGAATGTTATTTCACCTTCAAGGCTAGCGACTCTTTCTTTAATACCGGATAAACCCATATGCTCGAAAGAAGCCTCCATGTAATCGACATCCATGCCGACCCCATCGTCCTTATAGTGAAAATAAACTATGTTTGTTCTCTGCTCCAACTCTAACGTGACCAGATTGGCACGCGCATGCTTATCAGCATTACGAAGCAACTCTTGGACAATGCGGTAAATCGCTGTAATCTGCTCTTCGTTAAGCAGGTTGTCGAAAGGCTTGGCCCGAAAATCGACTGCAAAATTGTTTCTCATTTGCGTATGCTCAATGATCGATTCCAATGCTTCAACAATGCCCATTTCCTTAAGCAGCGGCGGTCTTAACTCATTGCAGGTTTCCCGAATTTGATGGATGACATCAAGAAGTCCTTCCTTGATTTCGTCAAGCTCGACTTCAAGCTTTTCCGTTATCGGATGGTCCAGCATGAGTGCTTCCAGCCTTCGGTACCACAATAATTGGTCTTGAAGCGCAGAATCATGAAGATCGGCTGCAAGCTTCCGCCGTTCATTTTCCGAGAGGCAAAACAACAATCTTAAAATCCAAGGTGTTGTAGCCTGCTCCTTCTTAACCTCAGATTCTAAATCCTCGATTAAGCTTTCAATCAGATATAAGTTTTCAAACACGATACTTGCATAATTCGCAAGTGTCTTGAGCCAACGAAGCTCATCTGAATTGAAACGGGTATGGTTGGTTTTGGAGCCAATCCATACGATGTACTGCTTTGACTTCTGACAGCCAATAATTAGTCCCAGACCATGAGGCAGCTCAACGACTTCCCCGACTTGAAGCGATTCAGTCACTTGCAGCAGAAAAATAGCGGTACTCTGCTCATCATCCTGCTCTCCTGCCGGAATAACCAATGCTTCAATCTGGTCTACAATGAGAAAATCAATTCGGCTAGCCGGAATCAGTGCCCCAATTTCTTCTTTCAGCACCATCTCCAGATCATCCCGCTTCATGACTCGTGCAATTTTGCGTGAGAAACGATCAAGGCTGTCTTGGTAGCTGTACATCGCTTTAAAAAGCTTGGGACGAAATTTATGATCAATCTGCTCCTTGGAATAAAGAAACAGGGTCATAACAGCGTAATTAATGATAAAGATTTGAAGCCATCTGACCCAAGAGAATACAGTGTCACTACTTACAATCGCAGCAATCATCATCGTAACGACAAGCGCCGGCAATAAGGACAGCAATGTATAATACTTAAATCGGGTCAATATAAAATCAACATCAAACAATTGGTTGGATGTTAATAAATAAAAGTAAACGATCGGCAGCACGAACAAAAAAGGTGCTGTGAACGCCGCTGGCAAAATTTGAATGTTTCCTCCCAACAACGGCAATAAATTCATTGTCGTAAATGGAGTGAACGCAGCCAAATGCGAAGTCAGCGTTATTTTGAACAAAGAGTTGAACCTGCTATTCCGATAATAAAAGAATTTTCTAAACAACTGGTAGACGCAAATGAAATTACCAACTATCAGTGTGGCATGGTATACCATTCTAGCGTTTAAAAATAATTGTTTCGGAATAAAATTCGTCCAAATGTAGACGAGGCAAAACAATGAAACGACGCTGAATGCTGCTGATAAACACCATATTAGCTTAGGGCTAATAAAGATAATACCATATCTTCGCAGGTACATATTCATAAATAACAAGAATAAAATAGCTACAAATGGAATTACCGCATACATAACGGTAACACCTACCAAATCATTTCGATAGGCTGCGGCTGAAGAAAAATAACTCAACCCAATCGCTAAGAAAAATAATATAAGCATAATAGCAGCACTATCATTTTTCCTTTTCTTATACAAAAAGGAGGATAAACCGAGAAACAATAGCAGTGAAGCCCAAGGAAGATAAAGTTGAATGAGCAGTTCCAAACCTGTATGATCACCATTCCATCCTCGATTGAAAGTCACTTTTCTTGATTCGCCAGTTTTTCCACCAACGACAATACTTTCGACTCTCTCTACGGAAGAAAACTTGATGATATTCACATTCTGATCTGCCGGTTTTCCATTCACTTCCTCAATGACGTCCCCAACATGAATGCCCTTCAGAACAGCTTGTCCTGCTGGCTGAAGGGACTCAACCAAGTACTCACCTTGTGAATTCTTCACAGTTACTACACCAATAAACGGATCACTAATTATAACCATTGTAAGGTAACCAAGTAAAGCGAAAAGCCCACTCAGGAAGAGAAAAAGCAATAGTGTCCTTGAGCGCAACAACTTCATCTTTCTCCCCCTAAATTCTTGCAGAACATTACCTTAAGTCCAATAGACCATTTGGTAATTATCCTTCTTATCTGCTTGAATGCTCAGGGTTTCAAAAATCGCTTTTTTCTCCGCTGGAGTCACTCCAGCCATTTGCAAGTTCCCGCTCATTGCTAAATCCATCATATGCGAGTCTTTGGCTAAAGAACGAATAAATTCTTTCAACACTGGAACTCCTCCTTGGAATGTGTAAGGATCTTTCTGTAGTTAACTATAACAGGAAATGATAGCCAAGCAAACGCAAATCTAGTTCGTATTTACCGCAACTACCATTGCGGTGTTATTCGCAGGCTATTCTTTAGCCAATATGCTTAACAGCATTTCCTTATGCCCGGCCACCTCAGGAACCGAATCCATGAGCTCCATAAAACGGTTATAATGTGTGCGCATCACAACTGAACCGTACAGCATGGCACCGGATTTTTCATAAGCTTCCTCAAGCAGGCCGCGCTTATCCGCTACATCAGCCTCATTCAAGCGACCTTCAAAATAATCCCTAATCCAATTATGCTGGTCTACAGCATCCTCAAGCATGTACAGAGTAAGAAGCGTTTTCTTCCGCTGCAAAAAGTCATTTTTCTCATCCCAGCGAAGCAGATCGCGAATGTCATTTTTAATTTGAGCCGCCATTCCCACCTCAACCGCATATTCCGCTACAATCGGATGCCAGCCTCGGCCGGTCAGCATAACGCCCGTCATACAGGCATGAACGATTAAAGCAGCCGACTTTTGCTTAATCGACTGAAAATAAGACTGCTCGTCGGACACAGCGTTCATTAAATCCATCATTTGCCCGTTCGCCGCTTGCAGCAATTGAAGATTCATCATTTTCATTGTTGTTTGGACATGGGAGCTATCGAATTCAGAATCCATCATCGCTTGCTGCGAAAGGGTCAAAAAAGCAGCTGCAAGATGCAGTGCTATAGGCAGAGGAGCTTCAGACCAGGCCTGCTTTGGCGCATCCTGATCCTGCAAATCATCGAAAATATCGGTCGCCAGAATAAGAAATTCAACCGCTGCCGCCGCACGATACACTGCCGCCCCTTCACCGCCGAACATCCGGTAGTGGAGCACCGTCAAGCGTCCAAAAGGAAGCTGCTCATTCAGCCTGTCCATTAAAAATAAGTAGGCGTACTGAATCAATGAGTCCACTGTAAAATGTCGTCTGACCATCTCTCGCATTTCAAATTCGATTTTAGGTACACAGTCCTCCAACTTTAGACCCCCATCGTTTCAAGATTTTTCTATTTTACACGATGGAGTAAAAACGCACCAACATTTTTCAATATTTTAGTAATAAAACCCGCCTTCCTCTTTGAATTCAGCCGCTCCTGTTCCATCTCCTCCTCGTTTATTCGGTTCACCAGCACAGCGATCATTTCCATTCGTTTCCTGAGCATGTCGGCACGATTGACAAATGGGCCTGTGGGGTCACGATCCCGGTTCATGAATGTTAAGCCCTCCTTCCAACTGCTGCTGTTACACGGCTCCCGCGTAAGCAAAATGGACATATACGGCTTCCATCGTTAAACCACCGGCTGGAATTTGCGAAATTAATCGCTTAGGGGTATCGCATTTCACTAGATTTCCTTGGCGCAGCACAGCTATACGATCACAATGATGCTGCATTTCCCCCATATCATGGCAGGACAAAACTATCGTTTTCCCTTGGCGCTTGAGCTCCAATATAATAGACCAATATTCTTCTCTCGCTTGCATATCCAGCCCGGTAGTCGGTTCATCCAGAAAAATAATCTTTGGGTTGTTGACGACAGAAATCGCCAGCGCCACGCGCTGCCGCCAGCCGCCAGACAAACGCCTAACGGGACGATCCAAGTAGCTCTCCAAGCCAAAGCGGTCAATAATCTCTTCCATCTCGGTTGAACATTTATAGAAGGAGCGGAACATTTCCAGCGCCTCCCTCACATTCAGCTTATCCACCAGCGATATACTTTGCAGATGAAGGCCAATATGCTCCTGAAGCTCAGTTGTTTCAGCAGCCGGATTAACGCCAAGCACCTCGATTTGTCCCTTGTCAGGCTGACGCAGTCCCATCAGCATTTCGAGCAGCGTCGTCTTTCCAGCGCCGTTCGTGCCGATAATGCCAAATAACTCCCCTTCTTTTATACGCAAGGATATATTATCGACAGCCTGATTCGAGCCATAAGCTTTACATACCGAGTCTACCTTAATCATTGTCCTTCTCACCTAATTGTCGCCTCCCTGATTAATAAGACGTTTTGGCATAACCCCGTTTCACTGATCTTCTGCCGTAAACCACCGCTTGTCTTATAACCTTACCCCATATGAACGGTAATTTCACCGTAAAAAAACGCAATTACCACCGCAAATTTATTGCGGTTCCGCAACTTTTTCAGGGATATTGATAGATTTATTTGAGTAAAATTCAGAAATATGACTTGTAGTGTGAGTTTTTAATGATTCATTTTTAAAATAAACGATCGCTGACGCCTTTCTTCTATATAATTAGCCAGATGAAATATAACTGAGCATGACAGAGAAGGTTCCTTTTTCAACCAACGGGAAGCTGCTCTTGTTCCATTACCTTCATAAACTCTTATTAATTCATTTCGGCAAAAAAGGCTTTTTCCCTTTTTAATCTCAAAGGAAATAAGCCTTTTATGTCCCCTATTTTTCTGTTAATCAAAGGGTTGCCGCTCTCCATACAAGCCGTACACTAATATCGGATCAAAAATGCATAATTTTAGGTTATTAATAAAATAAAAAGGAAACCTATAGGAAATTTTCATTTTTTACATCGAAAATGGTTATCCACAAAGTTGTCCACAATCAGACGCAAATTGTTAGTAAATTCTGTCGACATTTTCCGACGTAAATAAAGGATTTGTAAACGTTAACGTCATAAATTTTTAATGCCGTCGATTTTTCTGAAAAATTATTCACATTATCCACAATTCCAGTGTCGATAAAGTGAAAAAACTATCCACTTTCCACGAACAGCCCCTCCCCAGTCAAACCCTTGATTTTACGCATAAAAAAGGACTTATCCACAAAGCTTACCGCCCTGTGAATAAGTCGCTTTCTTGAGCTTGCTATTAAATCACACTTTGTTCATTCGCCCGCTTATTAATGCTCAGCATCGCTTGATTGCAGGCTGCCACATATGCCTGTGCGGCTGCATATACGATGTCGCTATGAATCGAAGTTCCACGATAGCGCTCGCCATTGTTGACTATTGTCACGACCGCCTCACCGTGTGCATCCTCACCTGTGGACAACGAATGGATTTCCAGATCCTCGAATTCTGCCGCAACGGGGATCGCTTGCTGAATACAGTGAATAACGGCTTCTAGAGGTCCATCGCCAGTTCCTGTATAGGAATGCTCGGTACCCAGATCATTTTCACGAATCGTCACGGTCGCAATACGGGATTTATGGCTGCCCGACAGCACCTGCAGATCGGTCAGCATATATGGATCAGGCTGAGTCGCCGTCATTTCGCCAGCGATGCGAATCAGCTCATTATCCGTCACCAGCTTCTTCTCATCGGCTACTTGCTTGAAGCGATTGTACACATTGACCAGTTCCTCGCCTTCTACGGCGATCCCGTATTCCGACAGGCGATGCTTGATTGCGTGACGGCCGGAGTGTCTGCCCAGCACGATCATGCTGCGCGGAATACCCATCGCTTCCGGGTCCATAATTTCATACGTATTGCGGTTTTTCAGCAGGCCGTCCTGATGGATGCCAGACTCATGCTGGAACGCATTGCGGCCCACAATCGGCTTATTAAATGCAATCGGATAATGCATTGCCCGGCTGACCATCCGCGACGTTTCATAAATTTCGCTTTGCTCAATCCGCGTCTCCATTTGCAGCACCGACTTGCGTGTTTCGATAATCATCGCAATTTCCTCTAGTGAACAGTTACCGGCGCGCTCTCCAACGCCATTGACGGTAACCTCTACCTGCGTCGCACCTGCACGAATGGCCGCCAGGCTGTTCGCAGCTGCCATCCCCAGATCGTTATGGCAATGAGTGCTGTAGCGAACCGTTTCTCCGCCTCTTGCCAGGCGACGGACAGAGCGGAACATATCATCAATTTCGTCTGGCATCGCATAGCCCAGCGTATCCGGCAGATTGATGATCGTCGCACCTTCGGCTATAGCCGCTTCGACCAATTCTATGACAAAATTGCGATCCGAGCGCGTTGCATCCATCGCTGAAAATTCAATTTCATCTACGAACTGCTTGCCATAAGCAATCATCTCACGGGCGATTTGCACCACTTCCTGGCGCGTTTTGTTTAGCTGGTGCTGCAGATGAATGTCGGACGAGGAAATAAATAGATGCAGCCTTCTTCTTGCCGCATCCTGCGTCGCCTTGACCGCCGCATCAATATCAACCTTCATCATTCGGGCAAAGCCGGCAATTTCAACATGCTGCAGCTCGCGGGAAATTTGCTGAATCGCTGCAAATTCGCCTGGGCTGGAAATAGCAAAGCCCGGCTCGATGACGTCAATGCCCAGCTTACCCAGCTGGCGGGCGATAATAATTTTACGCTCAGGATCGATGGAAGCGCCCGGAGACTGCTCACCGTCTCGCAGCGTCGTATCAAAAATTTGAATTTTTCTAATCCCGTTATTCGTCTCATTTACCGTTGTCATCGTTATGACCTCCTGAAATTTTAGTTAGCTGTAGCTATAGCTACAGCTGCAACCAAGATGAAACGGCTGTCGCTGTCCTTTGGCGGCGCGGCACGTTTCATTACGAGAAATATAAGCTGTTTATAAGGGTGAAACTTATAAATGCTTATATAAAAAAAAGCCTGCCGTCTCTAATTGAAAGAGACGACAGGCTTTTCACCCACCGTGGTACCACTCTAATTGGCTGGACCCTGTGTGCGCCTTGAGCAGAAAAACCAGATCGGCTTCTCCTTTCACGCTGCTGCTGGATGGATAATTCCATACCTGCTGCATTCGCGCGGGTCCAAACCCGCTTGATGCCCGGTCACGGGGGCTGATTCCGTAACGATGTACGCATACCAGGCTCGCAGCTAACCTTAGCCGCCTGCACCGATTGTTCCATCGTTCCGCTCCCAGGCGAGTTCGAACGTAAGCTTCGACTGCGTCGCACCATCCCGCAGCTCTCTGCAGCGCTTCCTTGTCGACCATACAGCAGCTTGGTTATCCGCCTGCCGCGTCCCGTTCAAGGTTCCCGCTATTATCCCGCTTTACCGCTCTACTACTCCTGTTCCTTGCGTTTACTGTATGTGATTTCAGCTTCTTATGCTGGTTCATGTCTAACCTGCCTGTCTGCTTGCTCATTTCATTGCTTGCTTCCAACTTTGAACTTCCAAACAACAAGAAAAGCCTGTCGCCTCTTGAATAAATCAAGAGACGACAGGCTTATTACAATCCTGCGCGGTACCACCCTTGTTGACCTCCGCTTTGCTATTGCAGCAAATTAGAAAGCCCACCTTAGGCACATCATCAACTCCGGATGTTGATCGATGCGCACCCGATTACGGGGGTTAGCCGTGACAGTGTAGTAAATCCGGCTATCCATGGTTAGCCAGCTGTTCCACTGTTCCGCTCCCAGGCGAGCTTCAGGCTTCCGTCGACTGCGTTGCACTAGCCCGCAGCTCTCTGTTCATTCCGGGAATGGCCCTACTATTCCTGTTCCTTGCGTTTGCAGAATATGAAGTTCAAAGTATTGTTGCCTATTATATGCCTTGAAAAATTAGATGTCAATCACAGCACTCAAAAAAATTTCGAGCTGCCGTTGGTCTAGCTCTGCGCCTGCGGTGCCATCCAGCCTTCTAGGCTGAAGCTCGGCTCAGCTTTAAGATCAAGCGACGAATATTCGCCGCGCTGCCATTTCAGGAAAGCGGCGGCACCAATCATCGCCGCATTATCCGTGCACAGCGTCAGCGGCGGAATGAGCAGCGGCACGCCTTCGGCTTCGCAGCGGGAAGTCAGAGCTGCCCGCAGGCCGCGATTCGCTGCGACGCCTCCGCACAGCAGCAGCTGCTTGGCGCCATAGGCGCGAACGGCGCGAAGCGCTTTTTCAACGAGAACCTCGATGACCGATTCCTGAAAGCCCCGTGCCAGCGCCGCTTCATTGAGCGTATCCCCACGCATCTGCGTCTGATTAATAACAGCGAGCACCGCCGACTTCAGACCGCTGAAGCTGAAATCATAGGAATCCGCCTCCAGCCATGCCCTTGGCAGCGCCAGCGCTTCCGATGCAACGGATGCCAACCTATCGATATGCGGCCCGCCCGGATAAGGCAGCTTGAGCGAACGGGCTACTTTGTCGTAAGCTTCTCCAACCGCATCGTCGCGCGTGCGACCAATCATGCGGAAGGAGCCCTCATTTTCGAGCAGCACAAGCTCCGTGTGACCGCCAGAAACGACTAGCGCCATACACGGATATTCCAGTTCATGGACGAGCTGGTTAGCGTAAATATGTCCCGCTATATGATGGGTGCCGATTAAGGGCAGGTCGAGAGCCATCGCCAGTGTTTTGGCCGCTACGATTCCAACAAGCAGTGCTCCGACTAGTCCCGGCCCCTGCGTCACCGCAATTGCGGATAAATCCTTCAGCTTCATACCCGATTCAGCAATCGCCTGCTCAATCATCAGCGTAATGACCTCTACATGCTTGCGTGAGGCAATTTCCGGCACAACGCCGCCAAAGCGCTGATGCACCTCGATTTGGCTCGAAATGACGTTCGATAATATATGCTTTCCATCCTGAATAACGGCAACGGATGTTTCATCACAGCTCGTCTCAATGGCAAGAATAAGGCCTGACTTGCTTTCATTTGCCGCTGTCGTCATTCCTTCTTGTTGTTGTATGTTCAATGCTCCTACCCCTCTTCCCGGACGCCCAAGCTGCTCGTATCAAGCTCCGCCCACATAATGAGCGCATCCTCCTGATTATCTGAATAATAGCCGGGACGAACGCCTGAAGATTCAAAACCCAGACTGCGGTAAAGCCGCTGCGCCACCTCGTTTGATACCCGGACCTCCAGCGTCATTTTGTTCGCACCGAAAAATACCGCCGTCCGCTGAAGCTCGCCCAGCAGCAGCTTTCCGAGTCCCTGTCCGCGATGATCGGAACGAACCGCTACATTCGTCACATGCGCCTCGTCCACGATCACCCACATGCCCGCATATCCGATAACTTGCTTCTCATATTCCATCACCATATATTTGGCAAACATATTATTCGTCAATTCATTGGTAAAAGCTTCAGCTGTCCATGGGCCCGTGAAAGCCTCATGCTCAATTGCCACAATAAACGGTATATCTTGCAACGTCATGGAGCGATAAATAATCTCATCCCGATCGATTTCTCTCATCATGGCTCCGCATCCTTTACTCGAGCCGCATCCACATCGGCATTTATGACAGACTCTAGAGAAGCCGATTGAGCGGCTGCCCATTCAGCTTCCTTTGCAGCCTTTAGGGCAGCTTCTTTCTCCTGCAGCTTAACTTCCGCCTCATGCAGCTGCGTATAGTTGGGCGCAAGCGTATGGAGGTCATCTGTATCACCTGCAAGCAGCCGTTTCCGCCCCAGCTCAGCTATCGCCCGGCCTTCCAGCTCATAAGGAAACAGACTGACCTCTACACCCGCTTCTGCACAGCCTTCCACAAGCCGCTGCGCCTCCGCCTCATGAAGCTTAAGATCGCCAGTGATGTAAATTTTAGTAACATAGTTAGCCTGCTTCTGAACTTGCTCCAGTAACTGATCGATCCAATCCCGCATCAGCCTAATTCCATCCGCCGCCTGACGTTCCCATTGATCGCCATATGCATAGGAGAAGCTTGCTGTATATACTTGGCCCCGCCTTGCATCCATGATAGGAATGAACCATACTGCTCCCTTGTTCATATTAGGATCAGCCGACTGAATTTGCTGCGGCACTGATGAAATCAGAGCATCCGTTTGTTTTAATCGCTCACATGCCCCGTAAGCAATCGCTTCAAGGCTGGACAGCGCTACTAACGGCTTATCCCAGGTCCAAGCAAGCGTCTTAGCCGCCGTTACTGCAATTCGCATACCCGTGTAAGAGCCTGGGCCACCGCCTACAGCGATGCCTCCAAGCGCATCCTTGCTTACACCGCAATCCTCAAGCAGCTGCTTTAAATGCGTAATAATATAAACGGAGTGATTGCGCTCCGCAAAAGATTGAATTTCACCTAAAATCCGATCACCTTGAATAACAGCCGCCGCAAGGGCAGCCGTCGAGGTATCAAATGCTAATATGGGCTGCTGCGCCTGTTCAACCATTTTGCTTCCCTACTTCCCTGTCATTCAAAAACTGGCACCAGCCTGCGTAGACTTCACCGATGCCTTTCAGTCGAATTAGCCGCTGCTCGCCGCCCGTATGCTCCAAATACAGCTCTAGGCGCTCCTCAGGCAATAGCTCTTCGATCAAGCTTGCCCATTCCACTATCGTCACGCCGCTGCCATAAAAATAGTCGTCAAGCCCCAACTCGTCCGCTTCTTCAAGAGAAACACGATAAACATCCATATGATAAAAGGGCATATCTGCGCCTTCATATTCTTTGATAATCGTAAAAGTTGGACTATTCACTATGCCCTGCACGCCAATCGCTTTGGCAAAAAACTGTGAAAACGCCGTTTTCCCAGCACCAAGATCGCCGTCAAGCGCCAGCAGCGTGCCCGGTTTTGCCCATGAAGCAATTAGCGTCGCAAGTTCTTCCGTATCCTTCGTGCTGCTCGCCTTCCACTGTGCTTCTCCAATCGCTGTTTGCATCTTATTCACCCAATTTCATTTCTTAAAATGATTATAGCCTCGCTTGGCAAGCGGCATACGTTTGGCAGCGGCGCTGTCCATATTCGTTGCTTTGGCTGGCAACGACAGCTCCAGCTCCACGGAAGGCGCCCCCTGCCTCACCTCGCCAACCATATAAAATGGCAAGCCTTCAGCACGGAATGCTTCTCGGGCGGCCTGCACATCAGCGGCTTCCATTGTGCCTAGCAGCACATAATCCTCGCCGCCATAAAGCATCCACTCCAGTGGATCAATTCCGACATCAGCCGCATAAGCAGCCATACTGCCGCTGCGTGGTAGCAAATCTTCCTTAAGTACAAGGCAGCACTTCGAGGCTTCGGCAATTTCCCATGCTTCACTGGCGAGTCCATCGCTCACATCATTTAGACAATGGCAGCTGCCACGCTCTAGCAGCAAACGTCCCGCGCGCACGGAAGGCACAGGGCGGCAATGTGCCGCTATAAGCACTGCCGCTCCGCGTTCCTCTTCATGCTCTGCATTAGCGGAAGCTCCCTCAGAGCTTACTGTTTGCGACTCCCCAGCAGAGTTCATCTCACTGGCATCACCAGCTTCGAACGCTTCCATTGCTTCGCTCACTGCCTGCTCTTGCCCCTGCCGCTCCTGCTTCCGCGCGAGCAGCAAATGCAGCCCCGCCGCCGACAGACCGACGGCTCCGGTCAGCACAACCGCGTCTCCGGGCTTCGCCCCGGAGCGCCGCAAAGCCCGCCCAGCTTCGACGGCTCCCGTCACCGTCACCGCAACAACCAAGTGCTGCGGCGAAGACGTCGTATCGCCGCCAACAATCGCGACGCCGTAATTCGCGGCGCACGCATAAAGCCCATCATAGAGCCGGGCTATCCGCTCCGGCCCATACGCCGCTGGCACGCTCACAGACACGAGCGCATGCCGCGGCAAACCGCCCATTGCCGCGATATCGCTTACGTTCGCGGCAAGCGCCTTATACCCGATATCCTCATCCGTCATCGTATAGGCATTAAAGTGCACCGTCTCCACCATCGTGTCGACGGCCATCAGCAGCTCCAATGGGCCTTCCAGCTCATCGGCCATCGCCGCAGGAGCAATAATGGCCGTATCATCGCCAATACCAAGCGTCACGCCTCTTTGCTGCTGCCAATCGGCCGGTTGCCTGCCCGCCGTCCAATGGCTGATGCTTGCAAACTCATCCAAAGCTTAAACCCCTTTGCTAATGAATATCACGCTTCTTAAAGCGTCCGCCCTTCACATCATGAATGTTGCCGACGGCCAGAAATGCAGACGGATCAAGCTCCTGCACGATCGATTTCATCTTTGCTTCCTCCAGCCGGGTGATCACGCAAAAAATAATCCGTTTTTGCCCGCCCGTAAAGCCGCCCTCGCCGTGCAAATAAGTGACGCCGCGCCCGAGACGGCTCATAATTGCTGCGCCAATTTCCTGCCAGCTTTCGCTAATAATCCAGACGGCTTTCGATTCCTGGAAGCCTTCAATTGTAATGTCGATCATTTTGAAGGCTATGAAGTAAGAAAATAGAGAGTACATCGCCCGATCCCAACCGAATACAAAACCGGCGCTGCACAATATAAAAAGATTAAAAAACATGACGACTTCGCCAACCGAAAACGGCAGCCGCTTATTGCTCAATATCGCAACAATTTCCGTCCCATCCAGCGAGCCGCCAAAGCGGATAACGAGTCCGACACCAGCTCCCAATATGACACCGCCGAAAATAGCGGCCAGCACATATTCGCTCGTAATTGCCTGCACCGGATGCAGTAAAAACGTGCCCAGCGACATGACGCTAACGCCATATAACGTCGATAAAGCAAAGGTCTTCCCGATTTGCTTGTACCCTAGCAGCAGAAAAGGAAGATTCAATACAAACAAAAACAAGCCGAGCGGCAGCCCCGTAAAATGGGATACGATAATAGAAATGCCTACAATCCCGCCGTCGATAATATGGTTCGGCACCAGAAAAATCTCTAAAGCTACAGATACTAGGGCAGCCCCAATTGTAATAAATAGAATTCTGCGAATAATATCCAACTTGGATAAAGTATGATGCTGCACACCCATATGTATCAAAGCTCCCCCTTTATACATCTATCCCCATATTACATGAAGATAGAGTAGATTCAAAGAGAAAGCAAAATCCTCCTGCCCTTTCCGCCTGCCATAAGCGGAAAAAGCAAGAGGATCTGATGTTAGCCGATAACCGCGAAGGTTTGTACTCCTGCCGGAATGAAAGCTGTACGGAACAACACGCCATTCGAATTGTACAAACGAATCGTGTAAGACACAGAAGTCAGCGTCTGAATTTGGTTAAACCTGACGACACCGAAGCGGTCAAACGCCGCAATCGCAACGACATTATTACCTCTAAACAGACGGGCAAAAAAACCAGTCGTATTAAACGGCACGCCATTGTTCGTAACCCATACGACCATCAGACGGCTAAACGTTGGGCCTCCGCTTTGAAGCCTCTTTGTCCCGGTTACCTTGCTGATTACTTTTCCTGTACCCTTAGGGCCTAAAAACGGGGGGGTCAATTTTTTAGACATCATACCACTCCTTTATGCGCTTATTGCCTTAACAGCTTATGCAGCATAAGGAATGCTCGTATAGTCAAGCCCCCAACCTAGCAAACCCATTTATATCCATGCTTATTAATAGCTCTTTTGAAGCTTATTCATGCATATATTTCAAGAAAGACTCGCGCTCTGAACCTATAGCTCTTTGACGATCGTTAAATACATGTCGTCCTTGAGCTCAATTTCAGTAGGAGCAGCCGTATGCGAGCCGTCGGCTTCACGAATAATGCGTACGCGCGGACGATGCAGGGCCAGCTCATTGTTCGCTGTCACGACGGCGGTCTGTCCCGAGCTGAGCAGCAGCGTCGTCGCCACCGGATAAATGGAAATATGGCGGCAAAAGAGCTTAATCAGCTCAAAATCAAAGTATGTATTGCCAGCCGCGAATAGAAATTCGATGGCTTCCGTTGGTGTATACCTTTTGCGATAAGGCCGCGGTGAAGTCAGTGCGTCATATACATCGGCAAGTCCGACTATTTGAGCGAACATATGAATATCATCATTCTTAAGTCCGCGTGGATAACCCGAACCGTCATAACGCTCATGATGCTGCAAGGCACAATGGGCCGATACGAGGGAAATGTCATGATACTTCCGTAAAATATCAAAGCCCTCCATCGAGTGGCTCTGTACAATTTTGCGCTCGTTATCGGATAGGGGCCCTTTAGTCGCCAGCAGCGGCTGAGGCAGCTTCGTCATGCCGATATCAAACAGCAGCGCGCCAATGCCCAAATCCTCCAATTGATTGCGATTAAAGCCCTTGGCAATGCCAATAACGCCAGAGAGCACCGCCACATTCACCGAATGCTGAAACAAATAGGCATCCGCCGAATGAATGCTGGTCAAATTGACCGCCATATTCGGCCTGCTCGCGAGATCCTGCATAATGGACCCGAATACCGAGCGGAATGTCCGGCCAATATCCGGTGCAATCGTCCGCCCCTTTAGGGCGGGCTCTTTGAATGCATTCATCGTTGCAGAAACAGCCTCTGCCGCTTTTTTGCGCGTCTCGTCGCGTATGCTGTCCTCGGGCATGATATCTTCCGTGTCCTTATCTTCAATAAACACAGAATCATAGCCCAAATTTTCGAGCCTGTTAATAAAACGGTCATTCATTTCCACGCCTGCGCCGAGCAGCACACTGCCGTTATCTTGAAAAATAGTTTTGGCAAGCCTGTCCCCCGGCTGCACCATGCCAATCTGAACTTTTCTCATTTCCTTGTTTCCCGCCTTTAACCATGATAACGCTAGTAATCGGCATCTATAATTAGGTCGCTATCATTCATGCATTAATAAACCAATTCCACAAGTGTAACGGCTGACGCCGTCCTCTGGCGGCAAATATACTTGCTAGTTTGCGGGCAAACGTCCGGCAAGCAGTTTCTCAAGACTAGGTGCTAATTGCAGAAAATTACGAAACTGCTCGTACTGCTCCCATTTTTTCGCCTGTGTGCCCGACTCGCTGCGAACCGCTCGAATAAGGAGATTTTTTGGCGTATGCTCCGGATCAACAAACTCCAGCATTTGTACTTTATAACCCAGCACCTCAAGCAGCGTGCCGCGGGCCGCATCGGTTGCAATTGCAGCAAACCGTTCTTTCAGCAGTCCTTGCGATAAAATTGGGGCGAGCGCGTCGCTGCTCACTTGCTTGAACAACTCATGCTGGCAGCAAGGAACGGACATAATAACCGCTGCTCCCCAGCCGACAGCCTTTGCAAGCGCTGCATCGGTAGCCGTGTCACAAGCGTGAAGCGTCACAACCATATCCGCTTCGCTCACACCTTCATAATCAGCAATATCTCCTACCATAAATGTCAGTTTATCATAACCGAGCGTATGTGCAAGCTCCGAACAAAAAGTGATGACATCTGCCTTCAAATCGAGGCCGATAATGCGGATATCCCTCTTCTGCTCTACCGCCAGCAGGTGGTAAAGAGCAAAAGTCAAATACGATTTGCCACAGCCAAAATCAATAATGGTCAGCGGCTTGTCCTGCGGAAGCTGAGGCAGCACATCGGCAACCATTTCCAGGAAGCGGTTGATCTGCCGGAACTTATCCTGCTTTTTCGCATGGACCTTGCCTTCCGGCGTCATAATGCCCAGCTCCACCATAAACGGAGCTGCCTGCCCTTCTGCAATAACGCGCTGCTTCTGGCGGTTGTGCTGCTGCTCCATGCTGGCCGAAGTAGCGGTTGGCGGCTTTCTAAGCAAAGTCGGCTTGCCTTTTTTACTAAGGAGCAGCTGTATGTCTGCTTCCTGCGTTTTGAGAAGCGCCTGACGATATTGCTCGCCGAGCAGCTCGACAAGCTTCGGTCCCGCATCCTCAGGAAGCCAATTGTTATGTATAACCTTATTTGCATAATGAGCTTCAAATTGATAATGAAGGCCATTTTTCAACTGGACGGGACGTATGATGATTTTGGGCGCTGCATCTCCATCCTTGCGGCGAAGCTGGCTCAGCGTTCCCTGCAAAAGCCCGCCCGATTCTGTCAGGCGGCAAATATCCTGCTGCCACTGTTCTGTCATTGCTATTGCTCCATCTCCAGGCTGTTAAGCCCTGTTCTGATTTCCTCAATCGGCAAGCCGCCAGCGGCGAGCTTGTCCTCCTGAAATGGAAGCAGCCGCATATAAAACGCGGCGACCTCGCCTTTGTCAGCTGCGCCGTCCTCAAGCAGCTCGTACCAAATATTTTCAGCGAGCGCAAAAGCTCCCTCTGATTCATGCCACTCGGCAACCAGCCGCTTCGTTCGAGAGGACAGCTCATATGGCGACAGCTTGCCGAGCAAAATCGCCGCCTCATCGCTCGAATTTGCAAGCGTCGGCGGCGCGTCGATGAGGGAAAGCCGCATAAACAAATGCAGAGCCTTTAAACTGTGCGCGAAGCTTTCTGCTTCTTTGCCCAAATCCTCATACAGCTCCGCCTCCTGCTTGAACAAAATCGCGATTGCCTGGATATTGTCCGTTTCTACGACGCCGTTTTTCGTCATAACCGCGAGCAAATCCTCGTCTGACAACGTACGGATAAGCTTTCCGCTTAGCCCAAACCTGCGATCCAGCAGCTCGTCAATGACGATAAGCGCGTCCGCCTGCTTCAGCTCTCGCCTCAGCTGCATCACTTGACCGACCGCTTCCGTCATCTGCTCAATCATGCGCATAAAATAATCCCGTTGAAACATCGCTTCTTGCCTCCTTCTCTAAGCAAATTCCCGCTCCTACGCTTGAATTAGTCCTTATTTAGTTAGCGGAGCAATAAAGCTGCTGATTGCCTTTGCGCATGCTTCGGGCTGCTCCAGCATGCTCATGTGGCCGGCATCTTTAAGCAGCACCTGCGTGATGGAGGGGCCATCCCATAACAGCGTCCGCTCCGGTGGAACGATTTGATCCCCTTCTCCGGCAAGCAGCAGCACAGGAAGCTTGGCTTCACGCAAAATACTCGTCCGATCGGGCCTTGCTTTCATTCCAGCTGCTGCAGCGATCGCTCCCGTTCCACCCGTCTGATAGCCAATCGCCTTCACACGCGCCACCTTGTCTGGCAGCTTGTCCAAATTATCCGGAGCAAACAGCTTTTGCGACATGCCGTCAATGACCTGCTCCAACTTGCCCTGCTTGATTAAATTTATCGTATTGTCCCGATTGTCTTTAGCCGCCTCGCTGTCCGCAAGCGCTGTAGAATGCACGAGTCCAAATGCCGTCAATCGATCCGCATACCGCTCTGCAAAAGCCAATGCGATGTAGCCGCCAAGCGAATGGCCAAGCAGGCACACTTTATCTATGCGTTGATGTACAAGAATAGCGTAAAGATCATCTGCATACACTTCCATAGCAGCTTCAAGCTCTGCGGAAGCCGAAGATAGACCATGACCGCGCAGGTCAGGAATAATCAAGCGCGACTGCTGCGCCAGCATCGGTGCAACCTCTTCCCAATAAGCCGAGCTGCCGCAGTAGCCATGCAGCAATACAAGCACGGGATGGCCTGCCTCTGGATCTGAACCCGCTGCTCCAGCTTGCCATTTTAACGCTTCTGAGTCGTAAAAGCTAAGCTCGGTGCCTTCCTCAAGCATCAGCTTTTGATTCGCCAGAGAAACTCCATTAGCCAAAATAAACACGCTCCTCTTCGGTCCATTTTAATAAGCGTTTGCTGCCGGGCCATGCTTGTGCTATCGCTGCTGCCAATTGCTCCGCCATTCGCATGACGTGATACAGCGATGTCGTCTGAATCGTTATGTAAGGCTTGTGGCTCAATGCATTCACAACGCCTGCAATGCTGTAATGTCCAACAGGAGGCAGTCTTCGGCCCGTTGCTGCTCCCGGCTGGAGCGGACCCGACATCGCCAGAAAGGTTCCAACCGACTGCGGCTTGCCTAGGCAAGCATCAATCGCAATGACGACTGCACGATTTTCAGCCATGAGAACTGCCTGTTCTACTGCATAAGCATCACATGGCTGCTCCATTGTGCCAATTACATGCTCCCAGCCCTGCTCCCGCAGCAGCGTGCCAACGAGGGGCCCGAAGCAATCTCCTGTTGAACGGTCTGTACCAATACATACGAAGGAAACCTCGCTTCTATTCGGGTACTGGCTGGCAATCGGAGCCAGAAATTCAGCTATTTCGAGATTGAAACGATCTGCCTGCTTCATCTTTCTGCTCCTTTTAGCTTTACTGCCTAATTCAATTTATCTGCGTTCCTTCATGCTCTAAATGATGATTATCCATCCTGCTATTAATTGTATCGGATTTATCGGCTCTATTCAATTTATCTGATGCCCATTCTTAAATTATGTTACAATGACGGCATTAGTATGAAACAGCAGGCGCATGCATTCATGCCCTGAATGATGAAGGAGGATTTACACATGCTTGATCTTGAACAGCAAACGCCGCAAAATATTGAATTTATGATTGATACCATCAAAACAAAATTAAAGATGGCTTCGGCTGCCGCTATGCAGGCTTCCCATTTCAATATTACGCAATACGAAGACATTAAGGAATTGTATGAGGTTGTTGCAGGCAAAGAGAAATTCAGTATCAGTGAAGTAGAAGCCCTTGTAACAGAGCTAGGCAAGCTAAGGAACAAGTAATACAGCGCTTCAAGTAATACCATTAAAATACATTATATTACTCCCATCGACAACACAAGAAAACCGGTGCACTCGCTAGAGCTGCCCCGGTTTCTTTGTTTTTATTCTTCTGTCGTTTCGGATTCCTTGACTGCTACAGCTGCTGCAGCTTCAAGGGACAGTGAAATGGCAACTTGTTTCTGCTCGCCCTTCAGGAAGAAAGCAAGGCGCTCCAGTTTCTCAGCAAGTTCAGCACCGCTGAGCGTTATGTTCAAGTTGTAGTTGAACTGGTCTGCTGGAAGCTTAAGCTCCTGCTGAGCGTAAGAAGGCTGGCCTCTCCATCCACGTTCAAATCCACCACCCGATTGTGAGGACAAATGATCAGGAACCGGGTAGAACTTGTCCGACTTATTTACAACCCGCTCATAGATGCGGAGTTTCTTAAGGAGCATGTAATACTGAGCGGAATGTTTGAAATCCCAAGCTTCACGAATATCCTTAAGCGTATAATCCATTTTCCATCTTTTCAGCTTTTCCACTTGCTCATCCGAATTCAACTGCAAAAAGTCATCTAACGGCATAATAGTTTCTGGCATATAAACTCCTCCATCTAACTTGTAATATTGACGATCACAATAAAGCATTAGTAACGTAAATAGTATTTTTTATCATATAAAAAATACCATAATTTTTTACACTTTTCAAATTAATTATTTCACAGATTAAAAGCTGGCTCTCAACCCCCTCAGGATTAAAAGCCAGCCTCACCGTTTAGCCTACATTATTCAGTTTGCAAACCTATGAAAAACAGGAACTTTTGGAAGCTTGCTTTTCCGGCATCGTTGCGTTTGTACACGCCCGCATCCTTCAGCACATCGAGGAACTTCGCGCCTGTCTGTGCCTCCACATACGCCTGAGCTTCGCTCTCCAAGCAGGACGTTCCATAACGCGCTACCAGCTCTCTAATCCACTCTGCATGCTTGTGAAGCGGATGAGCGCTTTCCTGCAGGGAAGCATCCATAGTCGCCGCTCCCGTCAAGTAGGCGGCAATTTGAGCGAGCTCCGTTGCCAGTCTGCCTGGCAGCACAGCAAGACCCATCACTTCAATCAGGCCGATATTTTCTTTTTTGATATGATGCAGGTGCTGATGGGGATGAAAAATCCCGTCGGGATGCTCGTCGCTCGTCCGATTGTTGCGAAGCACAAGATCGACCTCGTACTCTCCGTTGTCGCGCAGCCTCGCGATCGGTGTAATCGTATTATGCGGCGTTGGTGCCGCATCCAAAGCACCTGCGGTAAATGCGAGAACGTCCGCATCCGCATCGCTATATCCGCGCCAAGCATCAAGCAGGCTGCAGGCTGCCTTCAGCACATCAGCCTTCGAAGCGCCATTGACCCGAACAACGGACATTGGCCAGCTTACGATACCGTATTTGACGCCTGGCAGCTCCGGATTAACGAAGCTCGCTTCCACCCCTGCCGCTTCCATCGGAAACGTATGACGTCCGGCTTGGAAGTGGTCATGGCTTAGAATTGAGCCGCCCACTATCGGCAAATCAGCATTGGAGCCGATAAAATAATGCGGATACTGTTCGACGAAATCGAGCAATCTCGCAAACGAGGAATGCGAAATCGCCATCGGCTCATGCGCGCCCTTGAATACGATGCTGTGCTCATTGTAATACACATAAGGCGAATATTGAAAATACCATTGCTCGGCCTGCAAGGTCAGCGGAAGGACGCGCAGATTTTGCCGTGCAGGATGATCGGCGCGTCCGGCGTAGCCTACATTTTCAGCACAGAGCAGGCACTGAGGATATTTGGCTTGCGGCAGCGTCTTGAGCAGCGCAATTTCCTTAGGATCCTTTTCCGGCTTGGACAGGTTGATTGTAATTTCCAGATTGCCATAATCCGTATCGTACAGCCAATATTTATTTTTGCGAATGCGATCCATACGGATGTAGTTGGAGTCAATATTCAGCTTGTAGAAAGCATCCGTCGCCTCGGAAATGCCCTCTGCTTCTGCTGTCCGATTGAAAGCAGCTACTGCTTCCGAGGGACGCGGCATGAGCAAGCCCATAATGCGAGCATCCAGCAAATCGCGATAGGTCGTAATATTTTCCTCAATCAGGCCAATGCTGTGGCCATAATCGAGAAGATCCTCCAATATCGTTACTGCGCTATCCAGCTGCTCATCAGCTATTTCGCCTTCATACGGCTCCGTAAAGCCGAATAAATCAAGCAGCGCATTGCGGGCTGCATGAATGTCCAGCTTGTGAATCAAGCCCTGGTGCTCAGCAAAACCAATTAGTCGTTCAATATTTAAAAGCGCCTTCGCCGCATTAGCGGCGGCTGTCTGGCTGTCTGTCATGCGAAAACCGCTCCTTCCTCTTGCTCCTACTCCTGTGCTTTGCCTTTGTAGCCTTGCGGGTTTGCCACATGCCAGTTCCATGCGCTGCGGATAATATCCTCAAGCTTGTTGCGTTTCGGATTCCAGCCCAGTTCACTGCGTGCACGATCGGATGCGGCTACCAGCACAGCTGGGTCGCCAGAACGGCGTGGCTCAATTACGGCCTTGATCTCGCGTTCGGTTACGGAGCGCGCAATGTCAATCACTTGCTTAACGGAGAAGCCTTGTCCGTTGCCAAGGTTGTAAATCGAGCTGTCCGCACCTGTACGCAAACGTTCTACGGCGAGCACATGCGCATCGGCTAGATCGCTGACATGGATATAATCGCGGATGCAAGTGCCATCCTCCGTCTCATAGTCTTCGCCGAACACAGAAATATGCGGACGCTGTCCAAGCGCTGCCTGCAGCACGATAGGGATAAGATGCGATTCAGGGTTGTGGTCCTCGCCGATTACTCCGCTCTCATGCGCGCCAGCTGCGTTGAAATAACGTAAAGATACGAATTTCAAGCCATGCGCGACATCGAACCATTTCATCATTTTTTCCATTGCCAGCTTCGTTTCGCCATAGGCATTAGTCGGCAGCGTACGGTCGTACTCGTCGATTGGCACGTTTTCCGGCTCGCCATAGGTAGCTGCTGTGGATGAGAACACAATCTTAAGCACGTTGTGCTCAATCATTTTTTCAAGCAGGCATAATGTGCCATAAACATTGTTGTGATAATACTTGCCTGGGTTTTGCATGCTTTCCCCTACGAGCGAATTAGCTGCAAAATGAATGACCGCATCAATGCTGTTTTCCTTAAATACCGTTTCCAGAAAATCCTTATCGCGCAAATCGCCAACGTACAGCTTTCCGCCCGTTACCGCCTCGCGATGTCCCTGCTCCAAATTGTCGACCACAACGATTTCTTCGCCGCGCTCTTTAAGTGATGCTACGGCATGCGAACCAATATATCCTGCTCCACCTGTTACTAATACTGCCATTGTGTTATCCCTCCCAAATTTGCTTGCATATAAGCGTAAACGGCTATCACTGTCCTCTGGCGGCAAAGCTGCCGTTTCGAGGGTGAAATTAAGTCGTTTCACTCGTTTCAGTTGATAAGACTGCTTAAGCCAGTTGCTGTTGACTAAAACAACTGCTCCACGCCATTGCCGATGCTGCATACGTAGAAATCCGCTACAAGTCCGGTTGCCGCCGTATATTCCTCGCCCACTTGCTGCTTGAAGCTCTCGATGCTGTCTTCATGAACGAGCGATACGGTGCAGCCGCCGAAGCCTGCGCCTGTCATCCGCGAGCCAAGCACGCCGTCTACTTTGCGAGCCGCAGCTACCATCGCGTCCAGCTCCGCACCGGTTACTTCATACAAATCGCGCAGCGAATCATGCGAGCCATTCATCAGCTGGCCGAACAATGCGAGATCGTCTTTTTTCAGAGCTTCCATCGATTGCAATACCCGGTCGATCTCTTCGACAACGTGCTGGGCGCGATTGCGGACGATATTTTCTTTGATCAGGTGCTTGTTTGCATTGAACTGCTCCAAGTTAATTTGGCCAAGCAGCGTCAGCTCAGGGAACGCCTGCTTTAAGTCCTGAACCGCCTGCTCGCATTGGCTGCGGCGCTCATTATAAGCGGAATCCACCAATCCACGGCGCTTGTTCGTGTTGCCGATAACGAGCTTGTAGCTGCCCGATTGGAACGGAACGAGATCGTATTCAAGCGTGTCGCACATAAGCAAAATCGCATGATCCTTCTTGCCATTTGCCACAGCAAATTGGTCCATAATGCCGCATTGCACACCGTTGAATTCATTTTCTGATTTTTGTGAAAGCAGCGCAATTTGCACCTTGTCGATCGGCTGTTTTTCAAGCGTCAGCAGGGCATAAGCCGTGACCACTTCAATGGAAGCCGAGGAGGATAGGCCCGCTCCGTTCGGAATTTCGCCATGGTACAGCAGATCATAGCCGGAAGTATAGCTCACGCCGCGCTGCTGCAATTCGTGGAAAATCCCTTTTGGATAGTTCATCCAGTCATCCGCTTCGTCATAAACGATATTTTCAAGGTCGAACTCCCGGCTTATTGGAAAATTCGTCGTTGCCAGCCCAAGCTTGCGGTCTCCGCGTGCACGAATGAGCAGCGTTGTGCCAAACGTTAAAGCAGCCGGAAAAACGTACCCGCCGTTATAATCGGTATGCTCGCCGATCAGATTCACCCGGCCCGGAGCATGAAATACTTGAATGGCGGAGGCGTCTCCACCATATTGTTGGATAAATTTCTGTGTAAGCTCTTGAATATTTGCCACTTGCAATCACGTCCCTTTTTATCGTCTTTTGTAATTTGATGTAAGGCGATGTCTTCCCCTTCAGTATAGCGCAAGGCTAGCGGCAATTAAAATGGCGCAAAGTGCTATTTACATGGATATATGTGACTTTCATATCGATCTTAAGACATGCTATGATTATTAAAATCCGCAAATACAGCAGTCTTTATTCCCAATTGCAGGCAGGTGTAATGAATGACCAGACCAGAGAACTATAAAGTCGCCTCAAGCCCTATGATCATCGAAAATGATCTGCTGCACGTGTTGTTCGCAGGGGAAAGCCAGACGAAGCCCGCGCATCGCCTCGGTCCGAAAGTATATGATTTTTATTTGATGCATGTCGTGCTTGAAGGCAGCGGCATCTTCATTTGTGGCGACAACCGCTACGAGCTGCGGGCAGGGCACACGTTTCTGATTGAACCGGAGCAGCTTGTCAGCTATGAATCGGACGTTCAGAATCCTTGGCGCTACCGCTGGGTTGCCTTTAGGGGCAAACTGGCTAACGGGCTGCTCGAGACAGCAGGGTTATCTGTGGCACAGCCTGTCGTTGATACCGGCAGCAGCAAGCGGCCAGCCGCGCTTTTTCATCATATCTTCCATATTTTCCGCTCGAATGAGGCGGCCGCACATTTGAAGGCAAATGGCTATTTGCAGCTGCTGCTCGCTGAATACAGCGCCGTTATGAGCGATACCGCTCGCGGCAAAGCGCTGATGGCCGATGAAGAAGGGGAGCAATTGCTCCAAAAAATGATCCATTATTTATCAACGCAATATGCCCATCCCGTTTCTATTGAGCAAATGGCGGAGGCACTTGGCTACAATCGCGCCTATTTATCGCGTTTCTTCAAACGCAAAACGGGAACATCGCCTGTCACCTTCCTGCTCAAGCTGAGAATAGACAAGGCTAGACAGATGCTTCGCGAGCGTGGTGAACTGACGATTGAGCAAATTTCCGCTTCTGTCGGGCTGCAGGATGCGCTTTATTTTTCCAAGCAATTTCGGCGTTTTTATAATCAGTCCCCCACCGCGTACCGCGAAGCGATGCGCAGTCTGAAAGAATAGGGCGCAAGCCGCATTCCTTGTAATATGGAGAGGCTGTTATGGGACATATTAGTGGTACAGCAATTGAATAGATGTGTAATGGTTTCTAATAACGCCATTTAAAATCAAATGAACAGGAGCTGTGCCACAGATGAAGGAGCTGCATACAGGCAGTCTGTATTGGCCTACGACCTTAAATTCGACGGCAGACTATCCCCGTATTACCGAGAACAAAAAAGTGAAGGTTGCCATCGTCGGCGGCGGCATGTCTGGCAGCATTTGCGGTTATATTTTGGCGAAAAGCGGCATTGAGGCGGCAATGCTCGAACGGGAAAGCGTCGCAGGCGGCAGTACGTCGGCCAATACGGGCTTGCTCCAGTTTTCCAATGACATTATGCTGTGGGAGCTCGCTGACCAAATCGGCGAATACGATGCTGCACGATTCTATCGCGGCTGTCTGGATGCTGTGAGGCAGCTTGGGGAGGTTGCGGCACAGCTCCCCGTAGATGTCGGCTTCATTCCAAGAAGCAGCCTCTATTATGCGACCTCCGAGCAGGATTTGCCGATGCTGCGGAAGGAATATGAGATGCTGCGCAAGCATGGATTTGACGTCACCTTTCTGGAGGCTGACGATATTTCCCGGCAGTTTCCTTTCCGTAAACCGGGTGCCATTATGGCGCAGGGGGATGCCGAGGTTAATCCATTCCAGTTCGTGCAGGGCGTATCCAGCGCTGCGGCGAAAGCCGGGCTGCAAATTTATGAGCATACCGACATCGTAAAGCATGAACAGACTGCAGAAGGCGGGCAGCTGTTGCGGACTTCCGACGGCTGGGAAATCGAGGCGGAGCATGTGATATTCGCTATTGGCTATGAGCCTGAGGAATTGCGCGGCCAGCTGGTTAAAGCCGACATTAACCGCTCCTTTGCCGCCGTTACTGGCGTTCAGGATGACGCGAAGCTGCGGGCCAATTGGCCGGGGCAATGCCTCATTTGGGAAACGGCGCGCCCCTATTTATACTTACGCACGACGGTGGATGGCCGGATCGTCGTCGGCGGTCTGGACGAAATGACCGAAGCGCCGATTGAAAGCGAGAAGCTAAGGCGCAAGCGAACCGATAAGCTGCTGGAGAAAATAACAGCATTGTTTCCGATGCTGGATCAGCCGCTGGAATTTGAATGGAGCGCCACGTTCGGTGAATCCCGCGATAATCTGCCCTTTATCGGCGCTGATCCAAAAATGCCAGGCGTCTACTATTGCCTCGGCTACGGCGGCAATGGCACTGTCTACAGCACGATGGCTGCTTATATACTGAGGGATATGATTAATGGGGAGGAGCATCCGCTCGCGAGCATCGTGCGCCTTGACCGTCCTTCCTTATTAAAGGTATAGGCAAGCATCACAGCGTTATTGAGCGTTATATAGACAGGAAGGGCTCCGCCGATCGGCGGAGCCCTTCCTGTCTATATAACCTAAACCTTTTGCTGGTCTTCGTTCATTTATTTGTGTTTATCTTTTGTTTACCTTTGCCGTTTGCTTATCTTTTGTTTGCCGTTTGTTTCTCGCTTGTTATTTCTTGTCACCTTTAGCATTCATGTTGAACGCTATTTTTCATCTGAGCTCTAAAGATCGGCAATATGCACAGCGCCTTGGCTGCGAAGCACAGATTCCGCTACTGACAGCCGCGCCAGCTTCGGTCCGCCCTCTTTGTTCATCATCGTATGGCTCTCATCCGTCTCGATGACGACGATAATGTGTCCTTCACGAATCGCATCTCGGCTTTCATCCTCGGCTTTATCCAATCCAAGTGCCCTGAGGGCGTGATTGATGCCGTCATCATCCGATCTTAGATTAGTCGCCAGCAAGCCATCCGTTGTCAAAGGCACCGCGGCCCAGCCGCCAGCTCCAGTCATGCCAGTCGTAGGGATCGCCGCAGCCGCAGCAATCGCCGTCCCCTCATTGCCCGCATGGCTTCCCTTGGTCCGCGCCAGCTCCATTACCTCATCGGCATGCACATCGGTTTCCGCCTCGATCCGGCGGGAATGCTCGCCATCCTTGGCAATGATTTGAAGCTCCCCAGGCACGAATCCGGCTTGCTCCAATGCGGTAATCGTATCAATCACTTCTTGTTCCGTCTTGAAAATCCCCAGCTTCTTAGCCATTCGAATCTCCTCCTAAAACCTGATTGTGAATACAAAAGCCCGCTGATTTTGGCATATGATGCATACGCCTTATTATAGCCGGCTTTGACCGAGCGCTCTTAGAATAGTTATACCCTCAGCGGCAAGGAATCAATCGTATTGCTTAGAGATTCGCCGCTCGGTTGTTGTACAACAATCACTTTCAAGGTATGATGGAAGGAAGTGAAATGGAAATCGGACAAGCAGGGGGCAAGGCGATGATTCATCGAGTGCTTCGCTATCCCGCGCAGTGGGATTGGCAAATGCTGCAGATCGAAAGGCAGCATGCGGAGTTAGGGCAGAAACTGCCCAAACGCCAGGACAACAGAAAAAATAATGAAAGCTTCCTTGCTGCGCGGCCATACCCAGTTCAGGCGGGCAGCGGTGCCGATTCGCAAAAGTTCGAGGCGAAGCTGCTGCTTCCAGAATGCGCCTCCTGGCTTGAGGAATGCAACGGACGAACGACAAATCAAATTACAGTTGCCCCGGCAACTGAGCTTGGGCCGCTTGTTCATGGCACACTGATGATCCAGATCTCAGATGTGCATACGGATATACAGCCGTTCCACTTTTGGGTATCCGGCAGGCGACTTGTGACGATGCATGAGGATATGCGGCTAGCTATACGCTTTCAAGCAGATGATGTAACGAGCAGGCTGGAAACATGCGATACCGCTCCGGAAGCCTTGCTTGTTATGCTCGGCGTTATATTAGGCCCTTTTCACGAAGGGCTGGACGGCTTTGAAACACGGCTCGGAGACCTTGAAAATAATATGCGCAGCGCCAATCGTACTGGCCTGATGGACGTCATCATTGAAAGACGGTATGACCTGCTGCATTGGAGCCATCTGTTTACGCCCGTTCGTGAGCTTCACGGCTCGGTGAAGGAAGCCTTTCTCGACGGGATTATGGAAAGCGAAGCCTACAAGCGCATTACACACAAGCTGGAACGAATCGATACGCTGCTCAAGCATTATTCACTGGAGATTGACACACTCATTTCAATGGACGATGCCATCTCCAACTTCCGCGGCAATGATATTATGAAGACGCTGACGATTTTCACGGTGATTTTCACTCCGGCAACGGTCATTTCCGCCCTTTGGGGTGTGAATTTGGAGCCGCTGCCTTGGGACAATACATGGTGGGGCTTTACGATCCTTTGCGCCTTCATTATCGGCATTACCGTATTCATTTACGTGTGGCTATGGAAAAAAGGCTGGACTGGCGATATGCTGATTGGCCGCGGCGGTTCAAGCAAGCTGGCTGCCTCTCGTTCTGATCGCCACAGCCGCAAGAAGCATAAGGAAGCGCCGGAGGAGGAAGACAGCGGGCGACGTTACTCATCGGAGCGCACATCGTCTGCCAAGACGGCCACGCAGGAGCAGGCTGCACAAGCAGCCAAGCCATTAACTCGATCACGCCGACTGTAGCCAAACAGGATTTAAGATAAAATAAGCCCCTCCATTGCTCGCTGTTTCAGCGAATATGGAGGGGCTTTGATTTATTTTACAGCATCGCTTCATGCCTTCAGCAAAGCGGCTTATAAATACGAGGGCAAACGAACAGGAAGGCCCGACTTCGCTGATTGGTTAGCCGCAACTGTAATTTCCTGCGTCCGCAAAGCATCCGCATAAGTGGAACGAATAAGCGAAGTATCGCCGGTGCGGACGGCATGCAGAAAAGCTTCATTTTCAAGCTGATAGGGATCGCGCTTATTTACGTACTCAGTTTTGCGGCTGGATTCAATATCGATGAGCCCGTGATGCCCAAGCTCCAATACACCTTTATCCGTATATATGTGCAGTCCGGCACGATCACCAGCGCTGATGGCGCAAGTATTGCTGATGGAAGCAACTACGCCGCTAGCCAGCTTAAAGGTGGCCGTTCCAATATCGGGAACCTCAACCCCTTCTTCCTTGCCCGCCATAATTCGGTCGCCATAGGCCGCATAAACCTCCGTCACTTCACCGAGCAAATAACGCAGCAAATCGACAATATGAGTCGTCTGCTCGACAAACTGCCCGCCAGAGCCCTCCATTTTTCTCCACCAGACAACACCTGGCATACCGCCCATCCAGCTCCCGATAGCCATGGCAGCCAGTCTGCCCTCCAGCAGTTCTTTCGCTTTATCCGTGCCGTCCATATAGCGGAAATGGTAGCCGACTGATGTAATGAGACCGCTAGCCTGTACCGCTTGTCCAATAGCTGCCGGTGTTTCGACATCGACGCCAAGCGGTTTTTCGACAAGAAACGGAATTTCGCGCTTCACCAGCTCATTTTCGATCTCTCCATGGGCAAACGGCGGAACACAAATATAGACCGCATCCAGCTTCCGGTCATCGAGCATATCGGAAACGTTTTCATAACCGCGTGCATCTGTAAACGGCTTTGCCGCATCGTCTGCCTTCTGCTTGCTTGTAGCCACTAGCGCTGCTACGTTGACGCCTTCCATACGCGCCAGCTTTTCAGCGTGCATTTGTCCAAACCAACCTGTACCAATAACACCAATCTGCAAAGTCATGTGCAAGCTCCCATCGTAAAGCTTTTTCCTATTATTATAACGGCGCAGCTCCGCTCGCGTCCAATGCTACTTTGCCAAATTTATTTGCTAGTGCATGGCCCAAGCGGTTGCGGGGACGCCCAGCCTTTCATATGCTACAACATCAGCTTCCCACTTGCAGACAGCAATTAGGCAGAAACTTCTCGCGCAAAGGCGCAATAAGGAGCGGAGGTCGGGCAATGGCAACTTTGAAAAAAAACAACCGGGAATCGCAGCAGTTGGACACTCGGACAGCTTTGTTTTTGGCCGCGGTATGCAGTCAAACGTATTTGCAATTCACGAACCCAAGCGGGCTGTTTCTCGTGCCGCGCAATTATACGCTGGTCGGGACGTTCAATGCCAAGGCCTATGATCAGACGGAGGAAGCCTTTGGCTTCCTGCTGACGTCGGAGCAGTCCTCCGTACTCGCTTTTCGCGGCTCGGGCTCCGCCGTCGATTGGGTATCGGATTTTATCGCCCAGCAAACACCCTATCGTCCCGTGAAAAATAGCGGTTATACGCATAAGGGCTTCACCGATATTTATATGTCCGCGCGCGATCAAATTTTGACGCTTATAGAGCAGTTGCCCGCTGATAAGCCTTTGTTTATAACCGGGCATAGCTTAGGCGGCGCTTTGGCTACGCTTGCAGCTGCCGATATTGCCGCGAATACTCCAATAAAATCACCGATTGTCTATACGTTCGGGGCACCGCGGGTCGGCGATCCTAAATTTGTCCGCAATTACAACAATCTTGTCGGTACCCATTGGCGTTTTCAAAACGAATACGATATCGTTCCCCATCTCCCAACACTTGTGTATCAATCGCCGCAAACGAAAAAAACGTATTATTACTTGCATGTAAAGGGCGAGGTCAAGCGCTCGTTCAGGCTCGGCTCGGTTGCCGCCAACCATGTACTGCCTAGCTATTTTAACGATCTATATGTCGAGGAACCCATCTTTGCCCTAGCCATCTGTTCGGAGCCCCCGGGCTGGTGCCCGCTGCTTACGCAATAGACATTCTTATGTATGCACAAAGAAGCTTGGCAACGGGCAGATGCAAACGCATCCGCCCGCTGCCAAGCTTCTTTGAACGTTTATGACGGGAGCATATAGAGCAGAATCGCAAAGAAATGCAGCACGGACCCGCCTAGCACGAACATATGCCATACCGCATGATGATAAGGAAACGCCCGCCACATATAAAAGACGGTTCCCACGGTGTAAAGCAGCCCGCCTGTAATGAGCAGCTGCAAGCCGCCAGGCGCCAAATGGCTCGTAAGTGGCTTCCAGGCAAAAACAATGAGCCAGCCCATGGCCAAATACACGATAGTCGAGGTAAACAAAAACTTTGAAGCAAAAAATGCTTTAAATACGACGCCAACGAGCGCAAAGCCCCAGACGATGCCGAAGAGCACCCACCCTAATGTCCCCTGCACAATATGAAGCAAAATGGGTGTATACGTCCCCGCAATAAATACATAAATAAAGGAATGGTCAAGCGATTCAAAAACACGCTTTGCCTTGCCTTCTGGAAAGCTGTGCACCAATGTCGATGCGGCATAAAGCAGCAGCATCGCTGTGCCATAAATCGTAAAGCTGACCACATGAGAAGCTGTACCCTTCTCTACTGCAAATATGATTAAAATAACGAGCGCAGCAACGCTAAGTGCAGCTCCAATGCCATGTGTGATGGCATTGGCTATTTCCTCGCGTTTGGAATATGTGTGCGTGTTGGCCATTGCTAGGGTACCTCCGTCCTAACCACTGAATATCTTGAACACTTACTACTTACAGTGTAGAACATCAGTGCCAGTCTTTCAACCACAGCTGCAGGCGATCGATCGTTTTATCCAAATTGCAGATGGCATCTTGGTCGCGGAACGCCTCCTGATGGCGGAAATAATGGGCATGCCCGCCGATGACATGAATCGGCTCAACCTTGCCTGGCGCATGCTTCATCTGCTGCCATTGCGGCAAGCCAGAAGTGCTTCGCGTCCAACCGCCCCAACTGCCGATCCGGCTTACGGGATCATTAAGCTTGCCCGCCTCGTTCACGGAATACAAATAACAGACTTTGTCTTTCAGCTTTGGCGCAATATGATTGCGCGGCGAACCGACCTGCAGGACACGGAAATTGGTCATTAGATTGCGTTCCATCAGCATTTTCGCCGCTTGATAAGCTGCAGCTCCGCCGCCGCTATGTCCGATGAACAGGGAAGGCTCATCAGCGCTCATCAGCTTCTCCTTCACTTGGCGGTAAGCCATTTGCCCACCGATGCGTCCAGCTGCAATAAAACTGGTTAAATCGCTGCCCACCTCAAGCACCTGACGAAACAGACTGCGGCTGTTATCGCCATAAGGATGCAAAATATGAATGCGGGGCTCAACGCCGGACGCGCGAAATAATTGGTCAAGCTTGTCCCGACAAACGTTAAAGGCACTCTTAGTCGTAGCCACACCTGCCAGCAAAAATATGTTAACGGCTCCTCCACCAGCTGCCAGCATGCTTCTCCCTCCATTGCAAAGAAATATGGTATAGGTACATTATGCGGGAAGAAGCTTCGATTCATTCCTGCACGTGCCACTTAAAAATAATCCAAATTTGCCTCAAACACAAACGAGAATGCCAGCCTTCTAGATGCTCTAATTAAAAATAAGCCTCCCGCTACGCTGCACATTCCCAGCATAACAAAAGGCTATTCAAACGATTAGGCATCGCCAAGCTGAAAGCTGACTACACGCCCATCTTTTTGCGTTGATTATTGACCTTCTTCGTGTTCTGGCTCTTCATTTGCTGCGTGTTTGTTGAAAAACCGCCTTGTGCGAAGGCATCTGCTTTACCCTGCTTCTTCTGGGCCAGCAATTGCTTGGCTTTCTCCGCTTGAGTCAGCTTCTTCGGCTGCTCCTGTACTTCCTTGTTCTCCACGTCCGACATATTATCACCTCGCTTTATTATTTAACCAACGTAATAAATCTTGTAAAAGCACCCTTATGCAGTTCGCAGCGATCGACCAAGCTGAAGCCGGAAGCTGATAGCTGCGTTTCAATCGGCTCCGTCGTCACAATGACTGCAAGGTCAGCAATCCGTCTTACACTTTCCAGCATATCAAGCTGCTCGCCAATCGGCAAGACCGAACATAAATTATACGGCAGATCTACGATTGCCGCATCATAATGCCCTTCCAGCTCACGCATATCGCCAAGTGCAACGAGTTCCTTGCTATAGCCAAAATGAGCAAGATTGACCCGTGCGCCCCGTACCGCGAGCGGATTGCGATCCACACCGCGAATATCAATGCCCATCGACAACGCTTCAATGAGCACGGTGCCCATGCCGCAGCAGGGATCGATCACCTTCGCCTTGAGCGCCTCGCCTGCTGGCCCCGAAGCTATATTGACTATAGCTCTGGCCACCCTCGTGCCAAGTGCTGTTGAATAATTTTGCGGCTTCTGCCGATGGGCGAGCCAAATCGCACTCGCTTCCACACAGTCGCCAAACCAATAACGCTGCTGCCAAAAGGTAACGCCCAGCAGACGCTCCGGCTGCCGCATATCCGCTACTCCAATTAATGACGCGCCGACGGAACGCTCAAGTCCGCGCTGCTCCTCGTAGCTGTATGGAGAGTCCGCCACAGTGCAAAGCACCTTGAACGTCGCTCCATTCAAATCAACAAGCGGCAGCTGCTCCAGCAGCTCCGGCAACGTTTCACCTGAAAGGGAGAGCTCTAGGCGACGCTTGAGAAACGGACTGCGGCTCGGATGAACGTTATGCTCGCTCACGACGAAGCCATCACTGAGCGAAGCTTCCAGCAGTCGCGACAATTCCAGTCGGCATAGCTCCAATTCCTCTTCATGACAGCTGTAGCTGTATAAATAGCGAGTCATTAATGGTCTACTGACGTCCGTGTCTGAGGAAGCGACTCATCGATGCTGAAAGGTGTAAGCTCCGGCTTTGCTTTTCTTTCCACCTCAGCGGTTAATTCATTCACCTGTTTATTCAGAAGCTTAACCTGGCGCTGCAAGCGGAACACACGCACCATGCCAAACAATCCAATAACTAGTCCGCCAAGGAGCGTCGAAGCGAGAATGACGAGAATAAGCGGAATTTGAGTCTGCGCAAACATAAAATTAACTTGCACCGAATTGACATTAATTACGGCAAATAACGCAATAACAAATGCAAACAGCAGTGCGGATATAAGCATCGTCTGAGCCTTCATCATTTTCTCCACCTTTATCTGGGTTGCTATTAGTTTATCATATTCCCTATTAAACCAATAGTCGCAGCGCCAAACAGCAAGCGGATGCCCGCCTCAAGGGCAAGCATCCGCTTAAGATTGTTCCCAGTACAGCTTTATTGGTTAACTACGCTTTTCTTCTCGCCTGCTGCCATACGAACATAATGATAATGACCACCAATACCGCAAGCTGCGTAAGCGCCGTCTCCAGCGTTGGATAAATACCAAGGAAGCCAATCGTAGGCCATTCGCTTACCGCATGCGTCGGCAGCCATGCAGCGACCTGCAGCGAGTGAATGCTTTCTCCCATAAAGCGGAACACTAAATAATAAATGAGCACCGATGCCACAATGAAAAAGGGCCGAATCGGCAGCTTCGTGCTGAAGCGAATAATAACGAAAGCTATTGCTACGAGCAGCAGGAACGTTACGCCAATACCTAAGATCATTTGGTATGGATCAATGGAAGGCGCCATGCCGACATAAAATATCGTCGTCTCCGCCCCTTCCCGCATAATGGCAAGCGCCGACACAGCGAACAGAGACCACAGACTGCCGCGGGCAATAGCGCTGCCCATCTTGTTGTCAATATAGCTGTTCCAGCTTCGCAAATTTGCTTTGCTGTGCAGCCAGTTGCCGACGGTTATCATCAAGATGACGGAGACAAGACCAGCGATGCCCTCAATCGCTTCACGCGCGCTGCCAGCAGCCGCTTGAGCAATCGCATAAGTGAGCAGCACAGCCATAACAGCGCTCAGCAGCAGGCCGACCCAGACGCCAGACCATACCCAGATGCGCTTCGACTCGTTGCCCGATTTTTTTAAATAAGCCAGTAAAGCTGCAAGCACGAGAATTGCCTCAAGCCCCTCGCGGAGCAAAATCATTCCAGCATCCCATGCAGTATAGCGCGTTTCCTCCACCATTGGAGCAAGTATCTCTCTGATTTCGGCAATTACGGCTTGGGCTATATCCGGAACCGGTGGATTGGAAAGCAAATAGCCCGATACCGCCGTCATTTGAATTTCGATTTTCGTATAAGCATCAGCAGAACGAATCTGCACCTGCCCCTCGACCGACGGCCATTTTGAAATAAAGGCTTGCATTTGGCCATCGGCCTCACTTAAATTGCCCGCGGCTATGTCTTTAGCTGCTTTATCAACAATTGCAATCAGGTCAGCAATGCCCAGTTTTTCCGCTGGTACAGCAGCCGCATCGATTTTGCCTGCCCTATAATCATTAAGCAGCTGAATCATCGCATTCGTTTCCGTCTCGGATTGCTCCGCACGCGGCGGCTCGGCCTGCAGCGCAATCCGGATCATGCTCATTGCCGTCTCCAGCTTGCCATAGACGGTGAAATTGTCCGAGCGGATCGCAGGTTCAATCGTCAGCCAATTATCGTTAATCGTCTTATAATCAGCGCTCGCCTTCCCCCATTGCTCTCCTTGAATTTCGACCAGCAGCTTTGTCGCCATAGGCAGAAGCAGCTTCGCCGCTTCCTTGCCGCTCAGCTTAGATTGATCGTCCTTCTGGACGCTTTTCACATATTTATTAATCGCCTTTGCCAGCTCGGATAAGGAAGCCTTTGCCTCCTCCGGCTTGCTGTCTCCCTGGTCCAAGAGCACGATCGCATGAGCCAGCGCGGAGCCGACATCGGCGGATAAATCTGATTTTTTCACGTTTAGCTGCTTCCAGCGCTCATTCGCTTCTTTAATATGACCTGATGCCTGTTCCCAGTCGCTCTGGCTTGCCGCTGCAAGCGCTCCGCCAACGAGCGGAAGCAGCTTATCCAAATCGCTGGACGTTTCTGCAAAAACGGGCCTCACGCCAATCGAGCCTGCAACCATGGCTGCTAAAATAACGATAATGCCGAGCCATTTCCACCCTATGCTGTAACGGCTGCTACCTGAAAACATATGCCGCTTCTCCTCTCTCCTGCTACAATAACGTCTCTCCAATATAGCCGCCCTCGCTGACGCCAGGGAAACAAGCAAACACGGCGCTGCCCGTATGCACGATATATTCATTCAACTTATCCATTAGGCTCAGCTTGGTCTGCATCGGAATAAACTGCTTGCTCGTATCGCGGTTATAGCAAATAAACAATAGTCCCGCGTCAAGCTGTCCGGTGCGTTTGTCCAGACCGCTGGAGTAGGAGTACGAGCGGCGCAATATTTTCAAAGACCCGTCCCCTCTAGCAAGTGCCAAATGCGAGTTGGCTGGAATGACCGGCTTGCCGTTCTCATCCTTTTTATTCACATCGACTGTGTCAAACTCCTTCAAGCTGCCAATTGGAGCACCGCTCTCCCGATGGCGGCCGAAGGTTGCCTCTTGGTCAGACAGCGTCGAGCGATCCCACACCTCTACCCGCATGCGAATTCTTCTCACGACCATATAGCTGCCGCCCGCCATCCATGGTACACCGTCATCGGCGGAAGCCCAGACGACCTGCTTCATCTGTGCTTCATCGCTCGTATCCGGGTTCGCGGTCCCATCCTTGAAGCCCATCAAGTTGCGCGGTGTCGCGCCCTGCTTATCAGCGCCGGAGGTGCGCTGAAAGCCTTCCGTCGTCCAGCGCAGCACCGCTTTGCCCCGTGCGATCCGCGTCAAATTGCGAATGGCATGGAAAGCGACCTGCATATCGTTTGCGCATACCTGCACGCCGATATCGCCACCGCACCATTCCGGCTGCAGCTCATCGCCGCCAAATGCTGGAAGCTCCTCAAGGGAAGAGGGCTTCTTGCTTGACAGACCGAAGCGCCCATCAAAAAAGCTCGGCCCTACGCCGAACGTAATCGTTGTTTTGGAAGGCGATAAGCCTGCGGCTTCGCCCGTGTCGGATGGCGGCAGGTTCAAGTTATTATTGTCCGTGCCAATCATCGTTCCTTGCGTCATTGCAGCCGAAGCGGCTGTCCAAACTTGAAACAAGGTACGCACCTCATCGATTGAAGCTGCTGTCAGATCAAAAGCGGCAAATAAAATAAAATCCTGTGACGGCGTCGCAATACCTGCCTGATGAGCACCGTAAAAAGGCAGCACATCTCCATTTGCTCCAGCCCCTGTCGCCGCCGTTGTCGCTGCCGTTGTCGGGGCGGACAGCGTTTTGCTTGCCGCCTGCATAATGCCGCCTACGCCAGTCGCGCCGATCAGCAAACCAGCCCCACCAACGCCCATGAGCCGCAGTAAATCTCTGCGGCTCATCGGTTTTTCCAGCACACTGTCGCCAGCCTGCTTCTGATTATGCTTTTGTTTATCGTCGTTGTTAGTAGTAGAACTCATGACATTAAGCCCCCAAAATTTTGCCCATTTGTGAAAGCGGTTCTGCCAAAGCGTCTAGCAGCCGGCTCAGCTTCTTCGTATCTTCTTCTTTCAAATCAAGGTAAGATTTATAGCCGTCGCCATCTTTATAAACAGCAAGCGCATCGTCCAGGTTTGTGAAGCTTGTGCCAATCAATGTTTCCAGTTCGGCATCATGCTTGTTCAATTGCGGCTTAAGCAGCTCATAAATTTTCTCTGCACCTTCTACGTTAGCGACAAAATCATACAAGTCAGTATGCGAATAACGTTCTTCCTCGCCGGTCACTTTAGAGGAGGATACTTCGTTCAGCAGCTCAACCGCACCCGTAACGAGCAGGCTAGGCTCAATTTCGACCGTCTCCATAAGTGCGCGAAGCAGCTTGATGTCCTCAAGCAGCGTATCGGCATAACCTTCAGCGCCTTTTGTAGTATTTTCTTCCCATAAAATTTTCTCGATTCGGTGGAAGCCTCTCCACTCCTTCTCGTCGACATCATTTTCACGGGCATCAATATGCGGGTCAAAATCGCCCAGCGCTTCAGCAATCGGCTCGATTCTTTCATAGTACATTCTCGATGGCGCATACAACTGCTTCGCCGTCTCAATGTCGCCCGCTTTAACGGCATTGACGAATTTTTCGGTTTCAATAACGAGCGAATCCGCCTCTTTAATCGTGAAGGCGCGATATTCGTCAAGAACAGGCTGCCATTCCTCTTCCGTGGCAGGCGCTATTGTAGCAGCTGGCGACTCCTCCGACGCTGCTGGTGATTCTTCAGCTGTATTTGTTCCTGTCGCTGCCGCAGTGTCTGTTTTTGTATTAGTAGCAGTATCTGACCCGCAAGCAGAAAGAAATAATAGGCTGGCACAAGATAATGAAATTGCGATTAACTTCCAGTTCATTCGATTTTCCCCTTTAAGAATCCACGTCATGTGAATTTATTCTATTGCGAAGTATATTCCTATTGAGAATCATTGTCAATTATATTTTTATGGCAACGATGCACTTATCTTTCCTGCATTTCTTCCTGACAGTCAGCAGGAGGGAAATCGTTGACAATTATTCTCATCAAACATAACATAAACATAAATGAACCACATGAGGAAGTGTCAGCAACCCTTGTCTATTACCCAACATATAGCAAAAACCATTTATCGGCCTGGTATCGGCAAGCTTATACGACCGATCAGCAGGCTGCTATTTAATCATATGAATGAAGGCATCATCATTTATCATACAGATGGACAACTCGTCATGAGCAACCATGTAGCTGAAAAATACGGTTTTCTCGCTACAGCAGCAGCCAAGGTCAGCATGTACCCGCTTTATTTTAAAATGAACGGGGCAATGCCGCTCCCTTCCGAACAGCAGCCCCTGAACCGCTTGCTTCAGGGAGAGCAGGATATTGTCCAAGAGCTATGGCTGAAGCCCGGCGAGGGAAAAGCCGGAAGCATCGTGCGAATCGTCGGCAAGGCCCTTCGCTCCTTCCGAGGAACCCCGCTCGGCTTTATGCTCGTCGTCCACGATATTACGCTCAGCAAATGGCATGAGAAGCGGCTGGAAGTAAGCGAGCAGCGCTTTAAATCGCTTTTTGAGCATAATCCGGATATGGTACTGTGGTTTGATTTGCAAGGAAAGCTGCTGAGCGGCAATGCCGCCATTGAACTAGTCACTGGCTATATAGCTTCCGAGCTTATCGGCCTTTCGGTTGACGAATTGATAAACGATGTCGAGACTTGGCAGCTGCAGCACATATTGGAGCAGGTCCATACGGGACGGACTATTAATCAGGAAACGTCTATTACTAATAAAACGGGTGAGCTTGTTTATTTGCATGCAACGGTCATTCCCATTATTGTCGAGGAGCAGCTCGCAGGTTTCTACATCGTGGCCCAAAATGTGACCGCGCAAAAGCAATCGATGGAGACGATTTCCCGCATTGCTTATTTTGATTCCTTGACGGGCTTACCGAACCGCCATTCATTTTTCGAGACGCTGACTGCGACTTTGGCCCAATGCAGCACATGCATGGACAGGCAGTTCGCTGTACTTTTCGTCGACTTGGATCGCTTTAAGCTCATTAATGATACGCTTGGCCACCGGGCTGGCGATTTTTTACTTGAGCAAACAGCTCTACGCATGCGCAAGTGCGTGGGAGAAAGCGGCACGATTGCCCGGCTCAGCGGGGATGAGTTTATTATTTTGCTGACGCATGCCGGAGCTCAAGAAGCCAAGCAGCTGGCAGAAAAAATACTAGACGAAATCGCCGTTCCCATCGTCTACGACAATAATCGACTGCTCTCTACTGCAAGTATTGGCATCAGCCTATATCCCGACCATGGCACATCCTCCGAGCAGTTGATTCAATTTGCTGATATTGCGATGTACCGAGTAAAGGAACAGGGAAAAAACAGCTATCTCTTTTTCACCTCCGAAATGAATGAATCAATCGTACGCCGTACGACGATGGAGAAGCAGCTCGCGATCGCTTTGGAGAAGGAGCAGCTAACGCTGCTTTATCAGCCACAGGTGAAGGCGAGTACAGGGGAAATAACTGGCTTCGAGGCGCTTGTGCGCTGGAATATGCCGGAGCGGGGACTCATCTCTCCTTTGGAGTTTATTCCGCTGGCCGAGGAAACGGGCATGATTATCCAGCTCGGCGAATGGGTGCTGCGCCGAGCCTGCGAGCAGCATAAACGCTGGATAGATGAAGGGCTTATGCCAGTAACGATTGCGGTCAATATCTCGATGAAGCAATTTGAGGATGACAGCCTGTTCGAGACGATCAGGCATATACTATTCGAAACGAAGCTGCCTCCTGATTTGCTAGAGCTGGAAATTACCGAGAGCATCGGCCTGCAAGGCGCCGATCAGGTCATTAACAAGCTGAATCGGCTTAAGACACTAGGCGTGCGCATTGCCATTGATGACTTTGGAACAGGATACAGCTCGCTGCACTATTTGCAAAAGCTGCCGATTGATACACTTAAGATCGACAAATCTTTTATTCGCGACATGACCAGCGTCACGCCTGATATTTCAATCGTCCATTCCATCATCAGCCTTGCACACAGCCTCCAGCTTGATGTTTTGGCCGAAGGGGTCGAGGTCGCCTCCCAGCTGGAAATGCTGGCTGAGCTCAAATGCGAGCGGCTGCAAGGTTATTTGTTCTCGCGTCCGATTCCGGCTGATGAGGCGCGCACGCTGCTGCACCGACAAAAGCTGGATGAATATTATCGCTGATTTCAAGGTGAAACGGCTGCCGCCTTCCTTTGGCGGCGCGGCGCGTTTCATTCCGAGAAATATAGAAAAAGCCATACAGCGGATTGGATCAGCTCCGCTTGTATGGCTTTATTTCATTTGGTTTTCATAAAAAAGCAGCCGGTTGCCGAACGGATCCGTCACGACGCATTCAAGTGTATGCCAAGGCGTCCGTTCCAGTCCAGGCTTGGCGTAACGGTAATCTTTTTCAAGCAGAAGGGTATGATAGGCTTCAATTTGGCTCGTTTCAATACGAATAGCTGCGCCGGGGCAGCTATCGCCATGATGCTCAGATAAATGCAGCACACAGCAGCCATTAGATACTTGCATATACAATGGAAAATCCGCCTCATAACGATGCTCCCAATCCAGCCGGAAGCCGAGAAAGTCCATATAGAACGCTTTAGCATGTGCTTCATCAAAAATTCGCAAAATCGGTACGACTGGTTTCATTAATAGCCCGTTTTGTCCCATTCGCGACTCCTTTCGGCATTCGCCGCACTCTTTTTATCGTTTTCCCACAAAAAAGTTCCAAGTTTCTACATTTTACTTAACTTCCCCTCTATCTTCAACCGCCAAAACAAAGTATAATACTGGAAAACAAATTATTTTATGTGCCTTTAAGCCTATTATATAAAGATAAGAGGACTCTTACCCCATGCCATTTATCACCCATTTTGAAGCCAGTCTTCAGGCTGTTTTCTCCAAAGCACAGCAAATAACGGCAAAATTCCCTGCACCGCTAAATCAAACGGGACAAGCGTATATTACGCAGATCAATCCTCTGCATCGCAGCGGCAGCCAGAACTATCTCGGCTATTTGCTGCCCTATTGGATAACGGAAATGGCCGATGTGACCGAGGAGCAATGCGAGCAGCTTGCGCTTGCCAATTTATTCGGCATGCTGCATTTTTTTATTGTGGATGAAGTGATGGATACGGGGAGTGCGGAAAGCAGACAGAAACTGGCTTTGAGCCATTTATTTTATACGCAGATGTACGGTGTTCTGCACCGTATGCACACTTCTGACTCTAAGATTTGGGAGTATTACGACCGCTACATGGCCGATTGGTCGCTTGGCGTGGCCCAAGAGTCCGAGAGCGATTATTTCAATACCGATCCGCTTCGCACCGCTTTAAAGTCGTCACTCGTGAAAATAGCCAGCACCGGAGCCTTGCTCCTCTCGGACCAGCACGCCTTCATACCGGCAGTCGAACAGGCTGTTGATTATGTGCTCGTTGCGCTTCAAATGGCCGATGATTGGACGGACTGGGAAGCTGATTTGGCCGATGGAAGCTACAATGGATTGCTAGCGTTATTCAGGAATAGATGGCCAGAGCAGTCGCCGATTACAGTCAGTAAAGTGAGAAAAGCGATATATGTGCAGGGGCTACTAACGGACTATGTGGAGCTCGCTTACCAATATGAACAGGCGCATCTCAAATTAGGCCTTAAGGCTGGTTATTTACTGGAATTTCATGGATCCATAACCGCTTCTCTCGCAAATGATGCTCATAATATAGAGCTCAGTCGAAAAAAACAGATGGAGGGCGGACTCTTTCAAACACTATCATGACAAAATCACCTAAAAAATCTGCTATTAATTAGTATTTTATGAAAATATATAGTAGTTTTTGTCGAAATTCCATGTTACAATATATAAATGGAACTTATGCATAATACTAGAAAGGTGGAACAGTATGAGCAGCGAAAACAATTTACGACAGGAAATTATTCAGAAAGCATGGGAAGATGAGGCTTTCAAGAAGCAGCTCCTGGCTGATCCACGTGCCGCTATTAAAGAGGCGTTTCAAGTTGAAATTCCAGAAGACGTTGAAGTAAAAGCAGTAGAAGAACAGACTAACAGCTATTATCTCGTTATCCCTGTCAGTCCTGCTGATAGCTCCCAAGCAGCTGTCGCATCTCCACCTTGGAAGTAAGCCTCTACGTACAGTCATAAATCAAGCGCCCTGCCAGGACGGCAAGGCGCTTTTATTGAATTTCTGCTAAAGGCAAACTTACGAACGCTTCCGTGCCAACTCCTTTTATACTGTTAAAATAGATCCGACCGTTCATCACTTCAATAATGCGGAAGGTGACCATCAGCCCAAGCCCTGTACCTTTGGACTTATTGGAGAAATACGGCTCGCCCAATCTTTCCAGCTCGCTCTCCTCCATCCCTACTCCATTATCGCTAATGCGAATAATGACGGTGGAATCCTCCTGATAGGCAATAATGTCGATGCTTCCCTTTGTCGGCAGCGCTTCGATGCTATTTTTCACAATATTAATAATCGCTTGTTTGAACTTAGAGGAATTTCCCCGCACATACAGCTCAAAATTCGACTCCACCCGCAGTTCTCCACCTTGAATCGTAGCAAGCGGAGATAATATCGCTTCGATTTGTCCCAATTCCTCCGCTATATTCAATATCGTCGTCATTTCAACCTGAGGCTTGGCAAAGGTCAAAAAGTCCGTAATGATGCTGGAGGCGCGATCCAACTCGTCGATAGCCAGCAGCATATAATTTTTATCCTTCTGATCGGCAGAACGATGGCCAATTAACTGGAGAAAGCCGCGTGTCACCTGCAGCGGATTGCGCACTTCATGTGCAACCGATGCGGCGAGCTGGCTAATGATTTCCATTTTCTCAGAACGCTGCAGCTCATTATTGAATACTTCCAGCTTTCGGGAATACAGCAGCATTTGCTCATAGTTATTAATAATCCGCCGGATCAACACCACAATTAAGGAGAAAATGAAAAACAGCGTTCCCCATTTCCAATAAAACATTTCATAATCTTTGTGTGTAAAATAAATGACCAGCTCGGATACCACTGTTAGGGCAAACAGCGCAAAACCTGTAGAAATAATAATACTTTCCCGGTTTCGCTTCATACAATAAAGCGCAAGCACCGAAATTAAGATGATGTTGCCGATCATGACGGACGATGCGAAGATGAGTGGCACGATGCTCTCATAATAATGCAGAATCCCTCCGCCTAGCAGGATGCTCAGCAGCAGCCACACGCTGCTTCCGATGGAGATGACTAATTGGACGCGCAAACCATATTTTAATATTCGGCTTGTGCCTTTCCCGATAATTTGCTCAAAAAATAAAAAGATCCAGGTCATAATAAACGTCGAGGATATATCAAACAAATAATAATAAACTCGGCTGGATTTGCCGAAAAACGCATACAAATACGGAGAAATCGTCAAAGTCATAACCCCAAGCGACAGCATCAGGAGACATAACGAATTCCAGCCTGGCCAATATATTTTATTCACAAACAGCATACATATAAGTAATGAAATCGATACAAATACAAGCGTGCCGCCCAAAATAATATCCAAAATATTTTTTTGCAAATATTTAGAATTCATGCTTTGGAAATCGCCAAGCTTCACGCTACCCTCGATTCCTAGCGAGCTTGCATCTGCGTTGCCTTTTAAATATATGTATATCGGCTTATTATAATAATGAGGAGACAGCTTCAGCAAAATATTGTTCGTCTCATAGCCGTAGTTGCGCTCATCCTCATATATAAGATAACCATCGTTAAATATACGAATTTGCTGCGCAAAGTTCACGTCCAGCATAATACCTGGATTTTCCCACTTCAAATCTGGAACCTCAATCTTGATCCAGGCGGAGTTAAAGCCGTCCGGCTTGGTGGTTACCCGATCATTGCCTGTTGACCAGATCCATCTATCATTATGCTCCTGATCCATCACATCTGCGAGCACCGGCTCCTGACTTGCCTCATCTAGCCATTGAATATACCACTGATCAATATGTGTTATTGGTGGAGGAGGAGGACTCGCAAAAGCTCGAGGAACCATTAAACAGATGGATAAAACGAAGAATAATACGATGAACCTTGCGTATCTCAATACTTCTCTCATTCCTGCACCTCAAAGCTTCGAAAATTCATCACTAGCCCATTTCTCCTAAAGTATTCGACAATCTTTGATAGCATCCCTGCCTTTTTTACCTATTGGCAAAAAAATTATATAACACAAAAAAAGAGCAGACAAGCCGCTCTTTCAATAATATAGCTTATGTTACGGCATCTCCGCTTAATGTTGGTTTGCGATAGATCCGCTCATTCGGGTTAAATTCGACATATTTCAAATGCTTATCGAGTTGGACAATGGACTCCTTATTGCCCAAACCGAGAAACCCCTCCGCCGCCAAACTGCTGTAAAACAGCTTATGGACTTGCTGCTGCAGGGTCGTATCGAAATAAATCATCACATTGCGGCAAAGAATGAGGTGAAATTCATTAAACGAGCCGTCCGTCACCAAATTATGCTGGGCGAACATAATATTATCCCGCAGCTCAGGCAAAAAATAAGCATATTGATGATCCGTTTGATAATATTCGGAAAATGCGCTCATTCCGCCTGCTTCCATATAATTTTTCGTATAGATTTGCATTTGCTTGAGCGGGTAAGCACCGCGCTGGCACTTTTCAATCGCGCTCTCACTCATATCGGTCGCATAAATTTTGCTATGCTGGGTGAGGCCCTCCTCTTTGAGCAAAATTGCCATTGAATAAACCTCTTCGCCTGTCGCACAGCCGGCATGCCAAATTCTAATTTCCGGAAGTCCCCGCAAATAAGGGATTACCTCTTGCCGCAGAGCACGAAAAAAACTAGGGTCCCGAAACATCTCGGTCACTCTAATAGAGAAATCATGCAGCACCTTGTCCAGCATTTCTTTATCACGAAGCACCTGTTCGAGCAGTCTTGTAATCGTAGGAATTCCTTCAATACGCAACCGATTTTGAATCCGGCGCAAGAGCGACGAACGAATATAATGCCGAAAGTCAAATCCATAATAACGGTAGATGCCTTCTAAAAATAATTCCAGCTCTACGTTTTCCACTTCTTGATTCATCGGCCCTCCTGCTTCGTCATCCATACGCGCAGCAGCGAGTAAAGCTGCTCCATTTGGAGCGGCTTGCTAATATAATCCGAGGCGCCCGCCTGCATGCAGCGCTCCCGATCATTCCTCATTGCTTTGGCTGTGAGTGCAATAATCGGCAGCTCCTTCAGCAATGGATTGCTGCGAATGCTGCGTATAGCTTCCAATCCATCCATAACCGGCATCATAATATCCATAAGAATAATATCAAAATCAGGTTGTTTATTCAAAAGCTCCAGGCCGAGCTTGCCGTTGCTCGCTGATTCCACGATAACCCCTTTACTGGTAAGCGCCGTCTTGAGCGCAAATACATTGCGATCATCGTCATCAACGAGCAGCACCCGTTTTCCTTCAAATAGCCGCGTATCCTCTATGTGAGCTTTAAGCTGTGCCGTCTCCACCTCGCTAAGCTCTTCATCATCCTGTTGCTTAGAATCGCCTCCAGCAGCATCAGATGCAAGCCATATTACGGTGTTGGCACCAGCCGCCGACTGATCACGACTATTCAGCATTTCCTGGCTGAACGCTATGAATTCTTCACTTAGGCTTGGCAAAAACAACGTAAACGTACTTCCCTCGCCCTCCACGCTCTCAAGCTGCAGCCTGCCTCCTAGCAGGCGGGTAAATTCACGGCAGATGGATAAGCCTAAGCCCGTACCGCCATATTGGCGATTCGTTGTGCCATCCGCTTGCTGGAACGCTTCGAATATAATGGCTTGCTTGTCTGGCGAAATGCCAATGCCGCTGTCGCTCACCGAAATCGCAATCATCGTATCCGATGGAGCCTCGCCATTATAAAGCTCTAGTATTCTTGATTGCTCAACAGGAGAAACGCTGAGTCGCACGGAACCTCTATCTGTAAACTTGAACGCATTGGACAGCAGATTTTTTAATATATGCTGCAAGCGGTGACCGTCCGTCGAAATAATAGGCGGCGCTTGCTCATCGAAGTTAGTAACGAAGGAAAGCTGTTTTTTCTCGGCTACAGGATCGAATAACTGGCGCATCAACATTGGAATTTCTGTCATATTCACTTCGTCAATCGTTACTTCAAGCTTACCGGCTTCGATTTTCGATAAATCCAAAATATCGTCGATCAGGCTGAGCAAATCCTTGCCCGCCGAATGGATGACGTGGGAATAATGCTGTTCTTCCTCCGTCATCGTCTTATTTTCATTCTCATAAAGCATCTGCGACAAAATTAAAATGCTGTTAAGCGGCGTACGCAGCTCATGCGACATATTGGCCAGAAAATCCGTCTTGTACTGCGAGCTCTGGACAAGCTTCTCGGAATAATCCTCAAGCTCATGCTTCGTCTGCTCTAGCTGACTGTTGCGCTGCTCCGCCAAGTCCCGCTGCTCCTGTAAATAATCGTTCGTCAGGCGCAGCTGCTCCTGCTGCATTTGCATTTCTTCAGACTGTGCCTGCAATTCCTCAGACTGCGCCTGAAGTTCCTCGGTCAGCATTTGTGATTCATTAAGCAGACGCTCGATTTCCATACGTCCTATGACGCTGTTTATTGCTACGCCAAGGCTTTCCTGCAGCGCTTTAATAAGCGTAAGTTGTTTGTCATCGAAGCTTCCTAAAGAGGCAAATTCCACAACCGCCAGCACTTTGCCCTCGAAGAAAACCGGAGCCACCAGCAAGCTTCGAGGAGAAGCCTCCCCTAAGGAAGAACGGACTTTAACGTATCCCATCGGCAAATCTGTCAAATGATACAGCCGTTTGTCAACGACACATTGACCAGCAATTCCTTCTCCAGGCTTGAAGCTTACAGCTGCTTCTATAGCATGCTCATGCCCGGCAAAAGAAGCCGTCTTCACATAGGTAGTCACGCCATTTTGTACATGACGCATATAAATAGCGCTATAAGTAGCATCAACCATCGGCGTTACTTGATAAACAAACGCTTCGGACAGATCAGCAATATGCTTAAAGCCCTGATACATATCCGCTACCTCCACGGTACGCTTCTGTACCCAGCTTTCTTCATTGACGTTGTCCAGCAATTCATTGGTCGCCTCGGCCAACTCGCGAATTTCATCCTTCGTATTCACGCGAATCCGCTCATTAATATCACCTTCTGAAGCGATGATGCTGCGAATCGTATGTTTGACATCCTTAATCGTACGAACAATGGCACCTGAGACGAATATAGCAGCAGCAATCGCGCTTATCGTCACTAAGGCAAAGGCAATAAACAGCACATATTGCAAATTGCGATTATTTTGTGAGAGCGTCTCCACTCTTAGCTTCGTTAGCTCCTTCTCCGAAGTGCGAAGCTGATCCAGTTGGGTACGCACCTTTTCTACAATTTCTTTGCCCAGATCGCTCGCATAATAGGTCCGAATCGCATCCATCTTGTTTTCTTTACGCAGTTGAACAACGGGCTGCCCTGCAAACTTGTCCCATTGCTCAATATTCGCTTTAATTTCTTCTAAATTCGCCTGTTGGGTAGGATTATCATTCAATAGCTCATGCAGCTTATTATAATTGCTTCCCCATACTAAAATAGCATCATTGTAAGGAACCAAATACTTTTCGTCACCACTGATAACGTAACCCCGCTGCCCATTTTGCATATCAAGCATATTAATTTCAAGCTGATCAACCACTTCATGAACCGTAATATCGTGATCTGCTATGAAATTGATTTCGCTCTGCAAAGCATTTATACGCACAACAATAATAACAATAGCAACAGCCAAACATAATAGTATGCTAAGGTAGCCTAATAAAATTTTCGCTCTTATCGTAAAGCGCATCGAACGCCAAATAAGTCATTCCTCCATTCCAACCATACCTCTAACTCTATCATCATTGCTTAGAGTATGGCAAGAAACGAGGCACCCAAGATGAACTTACAGCCATGCCCGCAGCTTCTCAATCGCACGCTTCTGAATCCGGGAAACACTCATTTGCGAGACTCCCAGCTTGTCGGCTATCATGCGCTGCGACTGGCCTTCCTGATAGATTAAATGGATGACGGTCTGTTCTTCTTCCTTGAGGCTTTTCATCGCTTCCCCTATATCCAGCTTCATATCAAGCGCTTTAAATTCATCGGACGGATTAGCGATGAGATCGCCAATCGAAGCACCATCCCCTTCGCTGGTGAGCGGTGTATCCAGAGACGTGTAATGGTAATAATCACGTCCTGCCAAAATTTCAATCGTCTCTTCCTGCGTAAGCTCCAGATGGGCCGCGATTTCCTCCACTTTCGGCGAGCGTTCCAGCTTTACCGTCAGCTCATCAATCGCATGCTGAAGCATGCTGCCTTTTTCCTTTACACGTCTAGGCACTTGAATATACCAAGAGCGGTCACGCAAATAATTTTTCAAATTGCCGATGACGCTTTTCATCGCATAACCTTCAAACGGAATACCGATTGAAGGATCGTATTGTTTAAAGAGCCGCAGCAGCGACATTTGGCCCACCTGATATAAATCCTCATATAAATCCGGGCGGCTGCGAGACATTTTGCCAGCAGCCATTCGAACGATATCCTCATAATGTACCAGAAGCGCCGTAGCCGCTTCATTACAACCTTCATCACGGTAGGTTTGCATGAAAGCGGCTATTTCACTTGGAGCTTTGGAGGAGGGTTTCGTACTCATGCCATCTCCTCTTTTCTGCCAAGCAGTTTGGTAAGAATGACCTCCGTACCGCTAGTCGTATTCACTTCCACATGATCCATAAGCGCCTGCATCATATACAGGCCAAGTCCGCCAATTGGAGCATCGCTTAGTCTCGTCGTATGGAGCGCCCCCGCTGTACGGTTGACTGCCTGCTCATAATTAAAGCTGGTGCCATTGTCACGAATACAAATTTTCAAGCCGTCGAGCTGTTGTTCAAAATTCACTTGTAGCTCGCCAGAGCCAAGCTGCTCATAACCATGTATAATCGCGTTATTGCACGCCTCGCCTACGGCTACCTTCATATCTTCAATTTGCTCATATTCAAAGCCTAATTTAACGGCCAGACCATATAAGGTTAATCTCACAATATCGAGATAATCTGCCTCCGCTGGAATTGTCAACTGCACCGATGTTTTCATATCAGCCATTCTTTCCTTTCTACAGTAAGATGTTATGTTATGTGCGTCATGCTGCTAACGGTCTGTTTACTGTCTGCTTGAAGCCGTATTATGCATACCGGCTGGTCTAGATACACTTTCTGCGGCTCCTGCAGCAGATTTACGCTCTACGATCAGCTGCAGCACTTTCGCTGCAAGCGTTGCTCCTTGGGCAAGTAATTCCGTCTTTGTATTATTTACTGCCACTTTCGGTCTTGCTGCTTCCGCTTCGGCTTGCACAGCGGCTCTTTCCTTCCGCAGCTTCTGCCCTGATTTCACAGAGGAAATGAGTGCAACCGCCGATTCCTTAACCGCTGAGGTCGCTTCCTGAACGACATGGCCCACATCATCAAGTGATCCGAACAGCGAGTCAAGCGATTTGAGCTTCATATTTACATCATCTGCAACAGAGTTCGTGGTTTGAACGACACTCTTCACCTCTGTACCGATTGCCGATATCTCATGCTTCACTTCGATTAAAGTTACCCTCATCTCATCGAGTGAATACTTAAGTGATCTAAGCGCCTCTATCACATAATAAACGAGTATGGCAAAAGCAATTGCTGCTATCAAAACCCCTATCTCCCATAGCATAAGCATAGCCCCCTTACTTTCCTTGTGCTTCTTGTTACGTTTAAGTTACCCTGCTCTACAAGGAATGAAACAGCAGCCGGCTAGCAATATAAAAAAACAAAACCACGACTTGCCGGGGCGTCCCATGCCTTAGTCGTGGTTATGTGTTATTGCAGCGGCAGAAGACGCTTGGTCATGACGACCTGCGTGCTTTCAGCGGAATGTATATTAACTTCATCCATTAACGCCTGCATTAAATACAAGCCAAGTCCGCCAACTTCCAAACCGCTCGCGTCTTCACCTTCAAGCGGCCCTGCCTTTTCCATATAAGCTCCAGCTTCAAAGCCTGCTCCGCTGTTCGTAATTTTAATCGTCAAATGATCGGGCAGCACTTCAAATTCAACTAAAATTTGAAGCTCGTCCTCCGTTGCTTGAACGGCATCAGCTGCTTGATCTGCCGTATAATGCAAAACAGCGTTATTGCAAGCTTCTCCAACAGCAACCTTCATATCCTCGATATCCTCAAACGAAAAACCCATTTTAGAAGCAATACCGTATAGGCTAAGCCTGACGATATCCAAATATTGTGCGTCCGCCGGTATTTGCATCACAATACGCTTCATCCTTAGCTTACGGTCCCTTCATTGATATAGCCTGAAATGCCGGTAATATCAAATAGCCGCTTAATGCTTCTTGGAATATTTTTAACGATAAATTCTGCTTTCTTCTCATCACGCGCTTTAATAACCGACACAACGATGCCGATACCTGTACTATCAATATAAGCAAGGCGTTCCGTATCAAGAACAAGCGTTTTATCTGTACGATTGACAACCGTTTCGAGCAGGGAGCGCAGCTCAGGCGCTGCGGCCAAATCAAGCTCACCGCCTACTTGTACAATTATCGCGCTATCCGTTTCATGAATAACTGCCTGAAATTTGTTTAACGTCATTGAACACACTCCCAAGGCAAATTTTAAGTAGATCATATCAATAACACCGTCACTGCACAAGCGGAGAACAGCCGATTTTGAAGATCGGCTGCCCGCTTGCCGCTCGCGGGATGAAAGCGACTATTACATTTATCATGCCTACGTTTGCAATAAAGTGAAAGGCAGCCGATCATGCTGTTCATACAAAACCAGCATCTGCTGAAATAGTCAGATATCCTTATATTAAACCGTTTGGGAATGATTGAAACAGCTCGCGGGCCATGATTTCAAAATTTTTTTCTATTTCTATCTCACTTGTATTTCTATCACGCCTTCGCTTTTGTTTCGACCATAACGAGGCAAATATCATCCTGCTGGCTTACCTGTCCTAAGCCTTCGAACAGATTCAGCACATGATCCTCAAGCTGTTCCCCATTTTCACCTAACCTTGCTTGCAGCTGCTGGACATCATCCTCTTGTCCTTTGGCGAGCTGATCGAGCAGGCCATCGGTATAGAGCACGATTTTCACCTGATTGCGATAAGCAATCGTGCCTTTTTTCACTTCAATGTTATCAAAAAATCCTAACGCGCAGCAGCCTTCCGTCAGCAGCTGCGGTTTTTGATCCACAAAGGCAATACCAGCGGGATGCCCCGCATTGACATATTCAATCGTCTGCTCGTTCGTGTCCAGCACATAATAGATGGCGGTAAAATAATAGTTCATCAGTTGATTCGAGCCCTGCAGCTGCATCATCCTCCGGTTCAGCTCAAGCACGACGAGCTCGGGATCGGAAATGCTTTTAATCGTATCCTGCAGCGCCGAATAAATATACATACATACGAGCGAGGAAGAAATGCCATGGCCCATCATATCAAGCAAAATAACGCCATATTTTCCGCCGCCTAAGCAGTACCAGGCATAAAAATCGCCTGCCAGCTCAGAGGATGGCCGATAAATCGCATCGATTTTGACCCGATCATTGTCTATCGGATCGCTCAGTATGCTGCGCTGCACCTGCTTCGCCAAATTCAGCTCAAAGGAAATTCGCTGATCGCGCTCCTTATGCCAATCCTTTTCATATTTAAGACGCAGCGCTGAGCGGATGCGGGCAAGCAGCTCGACTTTATTGATCGGCTTCATGACATAATCGATCGCTCCCGCGTCCAGCGCTTCCGCCAGCTTATTCGAATCCCCAAGCGCCGTAACAAAAATAACCGGTATATCGCGGTAGCGCTCGCTTTCCTGAATGCGCCTGCACGCTTCAATGCCATCGATGCCCGGCATCATTAAATCCATTAGAATGAGAGAAACCGGCGGTTCCGTCGCATTCGGCTCATCTAGCTCCAAAATATCAAACAGCTCCATTGCTGAGGAGGCTGTTGTTAATTTCGTATATCCGGCTTTTTGCAAGATCTTCTCTATAATGAGCAAATTCGTAGCGTTGTCGTCCACAATTGCGATTCGCATATGTTCGCGCTCCTTTCGTTGCTACAAGTTAATCAACCTTTTTTTTCAAAGTGAAACGCTCTAGTAGTTATATCATATTCGATTATGCCTTTCCAATCCTATAATTAATGATCCTTCCATAAGCGCGTTTCGCTGCAATTCATTTTAACCATTGTTTCAAAACTTGCTAGGCGGGTTACTTAATGACATGAGAGACGATAACCAGATAAGAGGAGAGGATTAATATGTCGAACCCTGTAAACGAAGCAAAATCAAACGGACTGCTCGCGGGAATTCTGATTGGAGGTGCGCTCGGTGCTTTGTCGGCCCTGCTGCTAGCTCCAAAATCAGGCTCCGAGCTGCGAAAATCTCTTTCCAATACATGCTCAGATTTATCACAAAAAACAGGTCGCCTAGCTTCCAACATTAGCGAGAAAACGAGCGATCTCGTTTCAACTATAGGCCATAAAACGCAAGACCTCGCCACCACCGTTCGCGATGAAGCCTCTGACATAGCCGACCATGCGAAGGAAAGCACCGAACATGTCATCAACGCTGTTACTGAGAAAGCCGAAGAAGCGAAGGAAGGCATTAAGGCGCAGCTTGAGGCACCTCGTGTATAAATTAACATTTCAGCTTCAGGATATGTAATAAAATCAACCCACACCGTTTATATATTGGTGTGGGTTGATTTTTGTGATAGGTTAAGTTATCTAACCATGATCACTGCGTCTATGGTCTCTTTCAAATCGTATAACATGAAAGATATTATTTTCTCGATATCCATAACAACGATATTTTTGACTAGTTCTAAATTTACTAATTGTTTTCTCTCGATGAACCGAATTTCTGAACCAGTCGTCTTGTTGTCTTGAAGGTGAGTAAGGCTTGTATTGCAAGCCATCATGAATCAAAATATCATCCCATGACAATTGAATGAAGCTGTCGAATGAGGACAAGAATGCTTTAATCTCTTCTAGCTCCAATTGTTCAAATCCATGCTCTTGCTCCAGCATTTGAAAGGAAAGATTCGTTTCATCATATCTATATACACAGTAATCTCTTGCATTTACTATGAGTTTATTTTCCCATAGCAGATTAGATAAGATTATAGGATTAGTAACATTAATAAGAACAACAGGTGTCCCATTTTTCAATACTTCAACAGTATCCATCTTAAAATGCTCATGTTCAAAAGATAAAATAACTTTGTCCCTCTCACATGCCTCTGCCAAGGCGTTTCCGGATGTCAAACCCATTAAATATTCAAAATAATAGCTATCAGCTTTACTATGTTTAGGTGCATAAGTCCAAAAGGGGTCATCCGACATTAGTTTTTGTAATAACCTCTTAAATACGCGAATTTCATTCGACGTTTTAACACTATTATCTGTTAAGACATGATGTAATGTAATATTTAACGTAACTTTACGATTATATAGTTCATGATGACGTAGCATAACGACATTCGTTGACTCAATTATTTTTTGCAATTTAATCATAGGAGACAAGGAATCCATAAAGGATTGGACAGAGGTGAATTGACCATCAAGTGAAAGCTCATTTAAGATAAGCTCCATAAATTATAGCCCCAGCATTTCATCCAAATCATCATCGAACTGGTCAAAAAGTCCTTTTTGATGATTGGATACGTTTCCATTATTCTGAAATTCAATACGTATAGGCCGACTAACCAAATTCTCATCAATATCAAAATAATACACTGCTACTTTCTCTTTTTGTATTCGTTTATGGTATATAGATTTACGAATACCATTAAAAATATGATCGCTATGCGACTCTATAACAAAACGGACTCCACGTTCTGCCGCAAAAGAAAACAATTCAGTCAGACGAGACTGTGCTCTAGGATGCAGATGAATTTCAGGATTTTCGATAATTATTAGATCATCCTTTTTAGCAGATAAAATACTAATTATTATAGAAATAATATAACTCAGGCCTGAACCAATATTTTTAGGACGAACCTTCCGATTTCCTGCATTTTGAAATTGTGCTCTAACTTTATCGGTGCCTATTAAATCTTCTGTAGATAGCTGAGCATTAATAATATAACCCAACCAAAAATTAACATTTATATCTAATGTACTGCCTATTTCGGGATTTTTAATTAAACAAGGCTCAATTGGATCTTTTTTGTGATTTTCAAAATAATCAATTGCATATTCACCAAGCACTCCAGACTCATCATGCTGGCTATAGTTTTTAGAATAGGTGTCTTGAGCACCTAAACGATTTGCCGATAAATATTGAATTTTTTTGTTTTTACGATTTAAATAATCCTCAATTAATGTTCCAGTCCTACTTATATTACAAATAGCTTGAGGATCTGCTTGTTCAAAGTCTAGGTTAATAAATGAACTTTGATTCGAGCCTAACTCCAGATTAATATTGCGGGCATTTGTTCTGAAATTACTAGCTTCTGCAAAGGTTCCTATAGCAACAAGCTGACCATTTAAAGGTGATTTATGTTTATCAGTTACATTTTGTATAGCAAGCAGCAATGCTTGAATCACGGTTGATTTACCCGAGGAATTCATACCAACCAGTAAAGTTAATGGTTCTACTTCTAAATCTGCTACATCAATACTCTTTAAACCATTAATAATAAGCCTATTTATCATCCCGTAACCTCCGCCCTAATTCATCCATTTTGTCAAAGACATCTGGTATAACGCTGCCAGTACCTCGATCCTTGGACAATAGTTCGTTAAATTTTCCATCTTCGAGTAGTTTATTGGACAATTCACGAAAACGAACTGTATTATTTTCACATGTTGTTTGATCGAACTGAGTAAATAGATACCCAAATGATTCAAATAAAATAAAATTTACTGGATAACGCCCGTTTGTTCGCCTAAAAGCGCGATTCCCGAATATAATCATATTATTACACATAGTTAAATGAAATAGCGTTTTGAGTTCTGCAATATTTTCATCATCCATTTCATTAATATACTTCATAGATCTTCCTAAAAACTCATCCAGTTCTTTATGTTTATATTCAGTTAATTCTCCATTTCTCCATAAAATAAATGATATTAATCTTAAAATCATATAGCGGTCTTTCATTCGAATGGGTGTAATTGTTCGACCTGTCACCTCTAAATAAGAATCACTACTTGACAAATCATCAAGTAATTTGGTTGCTTTGCCTTGATAAAGTGCATTTCGCATCTCTTGTTGATTTAACTGTGTTCCTCCTCTGTTAACTCGATCAAAAATATCAAAAATAACTCTATCTGGTGTAGGTGGCTTAATGACCTGTGCAATAATTTGATAATCTTCTAACTTTGATTGAAGATTATGCTTTAATTCAGAAAATCTTTGCCCCTGCAAATTATTTAATATTCTGAGTTGTTGTAACTCAAACTGATCATCAAAAAAACGAAAAAATGTTGTAAGCCTTTGTCTTCCATCTACAACAATTAATTGCCCATCTTTCGTTTCATTAAGATAAAAAACTGGGAGTGGGATTCCCATTAATACGGATTCAATTAATTCTGAACGTTGCTTATCATCCCATACATCATCGCGCTGATAGTCAGGATCAAGCTTAACTTGTTGCGGCTTTTTATCGTACTTACGCTTTAATTCAAACAGTGAATATTGCTCTCTCTCTACCTTAATAGTAACATCAGGATAAATGCTCGCTTCTTCTTGGTAATCATTATCAAACAGTTTGTCTTCTATATCTTTTTCTTCCATAAGTTCTGACTCTAATTCCTCCATTAAATCATCCTGTCTTTGCATTTGCATTTCACTACCTCTCATTGCACATTATATATTTATAACTGCTGATTCTATAAGGTACCAAAGAATATCACTCTTCAATATTATACACTCAATCTGGATGATTGTATTCAAAGCAAATGGAAAAAATTGATCGTAAGACACCTTATATATTTGATTATTTATTCTACTTCCAAACTCTTTCTCCCACCTTAAGTTATCATTCTGTACAAGGTAAGGGAGGGTATGACGCCGCTTGCTTATCGTAAACAATAGCAGCCATCATTTATTCGTTAAGCGAAAAAAAAGGAGGCCGCCCTCTCAGTAGTGAAACACTACTGAGAGGGCGGCCTCTCGCAAGGCATCATGCTTGCTTAATAGAGAGGGCGCTTCGCTCAGAAACGCAATATGAATAGGTAATGAATAAACGGGAGGATGACATCACGTCATTATTATTATCTTCTTCCTTTAGATCATAACAACTTCTCTCGCATAAAAATGTAATCCAAATTACATTTTCGCAAAAATAATGGCAATCAGCCTTCTTGAGCGATAGATTTCTCATCATTAAGCCTGCTATCCTGGTGGATTCCGCCGATGACCTGCAGCTGCTCTTTGTTCAAAATGCTGATTTTTTTGCTCACAATACGAATATAACCTTCATTTTGCATTTCAAGCAGCACCTTGGTCACCGTCTCCCGCACCGTTCCCGTCATATCGGCAATTTGCTGATGCGTCAGCTTCAGACCGATCGTCGTTCCGTATTTATCCGACAGCCGCAGCAGCAGCCGCGAGATCCGCGTACGAGCATTCGTAATCGTCAGGTCGGTAATCAGCTCATTCGCCTTGCGCAGACGTTCCAGTGTAATCCCCAAAATATGAATCGCAATGCCCGGGTTTTCCTTCAGCAGTGCGAAAAATTGCTCGCGCTTCAATACATATAGCTTGCTTTTCTCCAATACTTTCGCTGACGCAGAACGGAGCTTCGTACTATCAATCAGCGCCATCTCGCCAAAATAGTCCCCTTCATGGAAAATAGCAAGTATAACCTCGCGATCCTCCTCATGCCGGTAAATTTGCACAGCTCCGGCTTTAATCATATACAGCTCATCGCCTTCATCCTGCTCCCAGAACAGCTGGGTGCCCTTAGCAAAGGTTTTCGTCACGAACAGCGGAGCGATCGCCGCCAGCTCCAAATCATTCAAATGTTCAAAAAAGGGGAAGTTTCGCAAAAATGTAATATCTGACATCCTCAATCTCCTCCTACCCAGCTATTGTACCCAATCTTTCAGGCATACGCACGGGTTTCTTGAAGGAGAGGCGCCCTTAGATGCCTAGCCTTTCACCGAGCCGCCTAATAAGCCGCGTACGAAATATTTTTGCAGGGCGAAAAATACAGTTAGAGGCATCAGCATCGAGACGAATGCAGCTGCTGTCAGCAGATGCCAATCGCTGCCTCTTGATCCTACCATTGCGGCAATCCGCATCGACATGACCTGTACATCCGGCTGGCTGCCGATAAACACCAAGGATACTAAATAATCGTTCCATACCCATAGAAACTGGAAAATACCGATGGAGGCAATCGCCGGAACCGACAACGGCAGAATAAGCCGTGTGAAAATCGTAAAGTTTGACGCGCCATCCATAAATGCCGATTCGAACAAGTCCTTTGGCAGCTGGCTGATGAACGTATACATAAAATATATCGTCAGCGGCAGGCCGAAGCCGGTATGCGCAATCCATATGCCCAGGTAGCTGCCGTTCAGGCCAAGTGCCGTATAATCCTTCAAAATCGGGATGAGCGCAACTTGGAGCGGCACAACCAGCATCATAATGACAGCGACGAACATCGATCGACGCAGCGGAAACCGCAGCCAAGCAAATGCATAAGCGGCGAAGGTCGCGATCAGGATCGGGATAATCGTCGATGGAATCGTCACAACCAGCGTATTGAGAAATGCTTTGGAGAGACCTTCTCCCTTCTGCGCTCTTACCGTGCCGTCTGACTGCATAATTTCAAAGGTTTTGCCCGTCAGCACACCATTATAGTTATCTAGCGTAAAGTTCGAGTTCACCTTCCAGTCCGGCTGCTGCACCTGAATCGTGCGCGCTCGGCGATTTTCCCAGATCAGCCTGCTGCCATCCAGCGCGGTGACGCCGCTGCGCAGCTGATCATCGTCAAACACCTCGCCATTCACTTCAATCGGCTGCCGCAAATCGGTTTCCTTCGGCAGCGTGATCGTCGATTGCGCAACATAATCGCGGTGCGGGAATACCGTCCACCAGCCCGTCTGCAAAATATCAACCGCAGGCCGGAAGGAGGAGACCAAGAGGCCTACCGTCGGGATGAGCCAGATGAGGCAAATAAAAGCGAGTACGACGTTGACGATTGTTTTCGACATCGTCTTTTTCCTTGTTCGCTTCATCAGAATCCCCCCTGTTTCCGAAACTGCCGCAAATTAATAATGATGACGGGAATGACAGCGATGAGCAGCACAATCGCCAGCGTTGAGCCATAGCCCGCGTTGCGATACATGAAAAATTGGCGGTAAAACTGCGTCGCTACCACTTCCGTATCATATTGCCCTCCAGTCATTACCATGACGACATCGAAAATCTTGAGCGTAAAGACAACAATTGTCGTCGACACGGACAAAATCGTCCCCGAAATCGCTGGTATAATGATGCTGCGAAAAATACGAATTTCCCCTGCGCCGTCAATGCGCGCCGCCTCAAGCATATCCTCCGGCACGCCCTTGAGCGCCGCCGAGAACAGCACCATCGCAAATCCCGTCTGCATCCAAATCAGAATGGCGACCAGGAAAAGATTGTTCCAGGGCTGAAGCATGCTGGTAAATGCCTGCGGTTCCCCCCCAAAGGCGACCACGATTGCATTGAGCAGACCGATCTGCTCATCTCCCGGCTTGTAGAAATAAATAAATTTCCAGATGACGCCAGCAGCGACGAAGGAAATCGCCATCGGCATAAAGATGATGCCCTTCGCCAATTTCTCGAAGCTGCTGCGATCAGCGAGCACTGCGATGAGCAAGCCCAAGCAGATGCAGGCGGTAGCGCCAAAAGCGACCCATATCAGATTGTTGCGCAGCGCGGTGAGCAGCAAGCGGTTTGTAAAAATAGCGGCATAATTAGAAAGTCCGACAAACTTCTCCGTACCGGCATCCATAAGACTCATATACAAGGTGCGCAGCGTCGGGATAAGCAGCAGCCAGCCGAGCAGCAACGCAGCAGGTCCTACGAAAATAAAGGGCTGGATGCGTCGCTTCCAGATGTCCGGATATTGTTCCACTGCCCAGTTAAACGACCAATAAATCGAATAAACGCCCAGCACTCCCCAAATGATAGCAAGCAAAGCATATAAGACAGATGGCAAATTCGTATCGCGCAGGAATAGGTAAATGCCTGAATGTAAAATCGCATTTACAAGCACGACAGCCAGAGTAACGGCAACGTTTCGCGACTTGCTCGTTTTTGGCGTGGAAGCTAGCATGGCCCAGCCCTCCTTCAATTAAAATTTAATTGTTAAAGCCAAACTGAATTTCTTTAAGCGCGCCGTCCAAATCAACGGTACCGCTAATATAGTCCGTCGTTCCTTTCCAGAACGTGCCTGCTCCTACCGAGCCAGGCATCAGATCAGAGCCATCGAAGCGCAGCGTCGAAGCATTTTTCACGAGCTCGCCCATTCTACGCTCCACATCCGTCGGATACCAATCCAGGCTTGCATCATTCATTGGCGCGATTATGCCACCGGACTGCACCCAAGTCTTAATCGATTCGCCTGTCGTGAAAAACTCCATAACTGCGCGCACTTCCGGACGGTCGTTATGCATCGCATACAAATCACCTGCAACAAGCACTGGGTCACCATAAGCCTCATCAATCGACGGCAAGTAGAACCAGTCATAATCTTCACCCGATTTCAACCCTTCAGGGAAAAAGCTTGTAATAAAGCTGGCTTGGCGATGCAGCCATGCTTTAGGCGGATGATCAAACATCGGTGTAACCGAATCCCCGAACGCGGTCGTTACGATCGACTTGCGTCCACCATAAACATAGTCGTCGTTCAGCCAAATTTGCGACAGCTTCTCGAATGCATTTTTCACAATAGGATCTGTAAATGGCAGCTCGCCTTTTACCCACTTATCATAGTTTTCCGGTGTTGTCGTGCGCAGCATAATGTCTTCAATCCAGTCGGTTGCGGGCCACCCGGTTGCCGCTCCGCTTTCGATGCCAATTGCCCATGCCGGATCGCCGTCTGCGGCAATTTGCTCCGTGAGCGCCAGCAGCTCATCCCATGTCTTAGGTACGGTATAACCCGCATCATCAAACTCTTTCTTTGGATACCAGACGAGACTTTTCACGCTGCTGCGATTCCATACGCCGGCCATAATCGATCCACTCGGACCTTCCATCGTCGCCATATCCAGCCAGCTTTGATTGTAGTTGCCCTTCAGCTTATCAGCGTCCAAAAATTGCGACACATCGATAACCTTGCCCGATTTCACGAAATTCGCCAGCAGCCCTGGCTGCGGGAAATCGGAAATATCCGGCGCATTGCCGCCGTCAATTCGAATGGAAATCGTCGCCTCAAATTCCTTTGAGCCTTCATATTGAATATCGATGCCCGTTTGCTCCTCAAACGCCTTAATGCTCTCCTCGAATTTCACCTGGTCCACATCAACGAATGGACCAAACATCGATACTTTTGTTCCTTTGTAGTTGCCGGCAAGCGCCTGCTCCAGCGGCGAACCATCCGCGTTTCCTGCCGGCTCCTTCGTAGCCTCCGCACTAGCCTCAGGTGTAGCTGTTGCTGCCGCTTCCTCGCTTGGAGTGCTATTGCTGCCGCCACTTCCGCTGCTGCAAGCAGCTACGAGCAGCGCCATAATTAGAACCATGCTCAGCATGAGCGTGTAACCAAACTTAAATGGCTTTTTCAAAAGAACCATCCCCTTATCGTTCATAGTCAAGTGAATCGCAAGTCATTCTCGTTGATGAACGTTCGCCGCATGATGTACGTTTGCAGGTTGTACGTCGTTCATAGAAGCTATATTCATAGCTTAATGATGCATCACCTCCTTCACGATTGAAGCGAAATGAGATAGCAAAAGAATACCGCTGCTCCGCCCAAAATGAATACGTTTACATTAAACGTATTCAGCAAATGAACCGCAGGTGACAAGTACAGCGAACAAACATCAGCCTAGGCTTCTTTATGCACATTGCTTTGGAGGCGAACATGAGGTGCAGGCAAAGTGGACTCTCTGATGATTAACTCGTGAGGAAGCCATTCTCTTAGAACAGCAGCTTCTCTGCCTTCGAGCTGCTCATGCATTTTTTCTACAGCTCTCCAGCCAATCGCATACATGGGCTGGGCAATCGTCGTCAGCTTCGGTATCGTCATCCAAGACATGCGCAGGTTATCAAAGCCTACAACGGATACTTGATCGGGAACACGAATTCCGCGATCATTCAGGCAGGAAATAACGCCCATTGCAAATTCATCGGAGCAAGCAAATACAGCAGTAAGATGTGGGTGTCGGTCGAATAAGCGAGAGGTGGCTGCATATGCTTCTTCAAACCAGTGTGTTGCAAACTCTACGTAGTCTGCACAATGATGGAGGTTGTTTTGTTCGAGAGCCCGGACGAAGCCGTCATGGCGGGTCTGACCTGAGATGGGGTCGGGCAGTGTGAAGCAGATGAGGCCAATATGCTGATGCCCTTGTTCGATTAAATAACTGACCGCTTCGAAAGCAGCTGCCTCCTCGTCAACCTTGACGGATGGAAGCTCATATTCGAAAGACACGGTTGACACAAGCACGACCGGATAGCCGCAAGCTTGCATCGTTTCGTAATACTGGCTTTGGACATAATCGCTGACGAACAATAAGCCATCGGCCTGCTGCTTGTTCAACGTATCCAGATAAGAAATAGTTCGCTCTGGCACCCGGTCCGTATTGCAAATCATCAAATTGTAGCCGAGCTGCTTAGCCGCATCCTCCATGCCGCGAATAATTTCGCCAAAATAAGCATTGCGGATGTCGGGAATGAGAACACCAAGCATTTGCGACTTTTTGAATATAAGACCTCGGGCCAGCGCATTCGGGTGAAAATTCAAGCTTTCAATCGCTTCTAGCACACGCTGTCGCTTATCCTTCGTGACCGATTCCGGCGCATTCATGACACGGGAAACGGTGCTGATGGATACGTTAGCCATTCTAGCAACGTCGCGGATCGTAGGCTTCATCGCCAAACCATCCTTTATTTTCTTTTTTTGAAAACCTTTTCAACGTCATTATAATGGCTAAAATATCCTTTGGCAACCGTTTTATTTTTGCAGCTTCGAAAGCCAAGCATCGATTGCAGCTGCCACCTTGTCCGCTTGCTCGGAAGCCGATATCGTCGCATCGTTGTCGCCGGACTGCTTGCCGTATGTACCGAAGCCGCCATGATTGCCGCCCTCAATCGATACATATTCGGTCAGCTCCGCAGGCAAATTTTGCTTTGACTGCTTCCAGGTTTCCTTGTTCAGCACAGCATCCAGCGTTCCCGTAATTTGCAGTACTGCCAGCTTGCTGCCGCTCAAATCAGCGCCATCATCGGCATATGCGCCCATGAAAAAGATGCCGGCCAGCTTATTCGGATTCTCTGCCGCATATCTCGCAGCAAATGCACCGCCAAGCGAATGCCCGCCAATCACATAGCTTTCTTCTGGATGCTCTGCTATGTATTCATCTGCACGGTCCTGCGCAGTAAGCGCCAAGTTAAATGGCATGGACGCCACATAAACGCGATGTCCAGCTTCTGCCAGGCGCCGTGCAAGCGGTGCGTAGCTTTCCGGCTTCACCAGTCCTCCTGGATAAAAAATAATATTAGGCAAGAGCAGTTCCTTGCTCGCTGCCGGCTCAAAACGGTAACCATGCTTAAGCTCACTTACCTGAACAGAGCCGTCGCTTTCCAGCGCGGTGAGCGCTTCCTCCAGCGGACTATACGTCTTCGCCTGTAAAAATAGGAAAATCCCCAGGATCAAAACAATGACGACAATGGCTGCCCATAACAGCACTCGCTTCCAAGGCGAACGGCGTCCACGCGAATGACGGGATGGCGAGATTGCATTTGAACCATAATCCATTACCATTTCAAAACTCCTTTCAATTCAAACCTAATCGGATGGCAGCATCCTTTGCCGCCATCCGATTAGGTTTGTTAGTTTCAGTCAAGCACGCTTAACGCGTTTGAAAGCCTACCGGCTTTTGTCCCTTGTCTGCCATCCATACTCCGCGGCGGTCCTTGTCAAAGTCTGTTTTCAGCTCTTCAATGACCCGCTTCAAATCTACAGTTTGCTCGTAGTGCTTCTGAAGCGCTGCGGACACATACAGCTCATTTAGCTGGGCAAACGAGAAACCCTCGGTAAATAACGCTGCGTCCTCCATAAGTCCATCCGCTTCCTCTGCCAGTCTTCCGAACCCTTTGCGCTGCAAGTAGGCGAGCCGCAGCTCTTTATCCGGCAGCTTCATCTCATAAGCCCGGTCGAAGCGGCCCGCGCGGTTCATGAGCGCCGGATCGATTTTTTCTGGATAATTCGTCGTGCCGATTAGAAACAGGCCTTCACGGGACGTTGCCCCGTCGAGCGTATTCAGAAAGAAGGAGCGTGCCGACTCCGGCATCGAATCAATATCCTCAATCACGAGAATCATTGGCGCCATTTTCATCGCAGCGGAAAACACCTGTTGAATCGAATCGCTCGTCGTATACTCCGTAATTTGCCAGTAGGCGACGGGAGCCTCTACGCTGCCTGCGATAGATTTCACAAGCGTCGTCTTGCCATTCCCCGGCTTGCCATACAGGAGGATACCTCTTTTATACGGCACGTTATAGGTTTGGAAAAACTCGCGATCCCGGGAGAAAAACTCATCGATGGAACGGTAAATTTGCTGCTTCAAGGAATCGCTCATCATCACCTCGTCGCGTTCTACCATACGCGTGATTTGCTCCTTGCTGCGCTCAAACCCTTCCTTCGTATCAGTAAAAATCGTCACGCGACGCTCGCTAAGCTGTCTCGCCTGCATCGCTTCGAGAAAAGCACGCATCGTCTCATCATTTTTCGCAAAAATAATATCTTCCGTGTTTAGGCCATACTGGCGCAAAAAAGGAATTCGTGCGAACGCTACCTCATATTCGGGATAAGAAATAACATTATTGCGCAGCGAAGGATTGATCCGGTAATTGGCTTCAGACTTCGAATCCTCAAAGCGAAATGAGCGATCCTCCACCAAGTCGTATATAGCAGCCTCCCGCTTTACACCTTCGTATCCACTCGCGAGATCATCCGAAACCCAGTCCCACACATCGTCCCCGTCATCCTGCATGTACAACTGCATAGGTGAGCCGAAGGCTTCTTCAAGCATGCTCTTAATCGTTTGGACGGCCGTTGCATAATTGAAATAATCATCGGTGGATTGGCCTGCTTCTGCTTTGAAAATATAAGGTTTATACGTTTTGGTAATCATAAATGGGGCATTATCTCCTTTAAAATAGGAATTACGACCGGGCTTGTCCGCCACACCCGTCAGGCACAAGGTGAAACGGCCGAAAGTTAAGGCGAAATCATATACTTTCCTTTATTTGGACAAAAAAAGACCGCAAGCCATCAGCCTACGGTCCTCCTGCATATGAAGAGAAGCTGCCTGCGGCAGCGGCCTATAATAAATAAGCCACATATCCTCTTCATGCTTATGCTTAAAACGGCCCGTAGAGGCCCATGGACATTATACGGCTATGACACAAACGCTTCATGACCAAAGGCCTCCTTTCTCCGCAGCTTCAAGTTTAATAGAATAGTTGTCAAATGCTAGTTTGAAAGCCGCTCGCCAGCAAGCTCGCCATGCCGGGTTACAAAATCAAAATGCTTGTAGGCGATTGTAATACGATTGCCGCTGAATGTGCAAATAACCTCGTCATGATAAGGCGTGAAGACGCGGCAAACATCGAAAACCAGCGTCTCGCTGCTCAGCCAGGTCGCGCGTGCTGCTACGGCTTCATTGGCCAACTCATTGCCATAATACCATTCTTGATGACCAGAGTCCAGACGATGCATCCCTGCCGCATCGCTCCACAATAAAGTTGTCACTTCTCTGCCAAATATCAGGCTGAGCTCCGTGACCTCATCCTCATTTTGCTCCACCTTATAATGAATCGTTCCCTCGGCAAACAGAGGGCGCGGCTGCGCAGTGCGCTCTAGAAGGACTAGGCTCCCCAGCTTCTCCCGCAAGCCCGCAAGCTCGGCTTCATTCTCTGGCAGCGAGTTTGGCAGCATGGCTGGCAGCAGATGCTCCCACATCATGTCCATCACTAGCTGCATGTCCTGCACGCCGCTGTTGATGGCAATGACGGCATCCTGCCCCGGAAGGACGACGCAAAATTGGCCGAAAGCCCCATCGCCTCTATAAGCGCCATGTCTGCATTGCCAAAATTGATAGCCATAGCCCTGCTGCCAATCGGTGCCGGAGCCTGTTACGACGTCGCCATGATTGATGTTGTCCATCTGCTTGGCAGTCGCCTGCTCAATCCATTCGGCGGAAATTATGCGCTTGCCGTTAAACATGCCTTTATCCAGCAGCATTTGGCCAAAACGCGCCCAGTCCCCGGTTTTCAGCCTGGCTCCCCAGCCTCCGGTAGCTTCTCCATTCGGCGCCGCATCCCATACTGGACGATCAATGCCAAGCGGCTCGAACAGCCGCGGCATTAAATAGTCTGGCAGAGCAAGGCCGCATACCCGCTGTACAAGAGCTGACAGCATATGGCTTGCCCCACTGTTGTAGAGGAAAAACGAGCCTGGCTCACGCTCAATCGGCTGCTCGAAAAACCCTTTTATCCAATTGCGGTCGGCCCGATCACCTACCTTGGGAGTGACATGATCAGACAACCAGGATTGGAACATATCAAAGCGTGCCGTGTCCTTCGTATGTCCGGTGGACATCGTAAGCAAGTGGCGAATTTTAAGCCCGCCCATATTGGCTTTGACCTCCTCGGTCGCTTCCTCAGGAAAATAGTCCAGCACCGCATCCTCCACGGAAAACAGACCTTCTTCCACCGCGAAGCCAATCGCCATTGAACTCAAGCTTTTAGTCAACGAATAAGCGATGTGCTGCCGATCCGCCTGATAGGGCGTCCACCAGCCTTCGGCTACGACATGCCCATGCCGAATCAGCATCAAGCCATGCAGATCCAAATGATTATCTGCAATGCCTGCCAAAAAAGAACGAATAGCTGCCGAGCTTATTCCCTGACTTTCCGGTGTTGCACGAGGTAATTCATAGGGTTTCTGCATTGTCTTCTCCTCTATAAAGGACTGATTATTTCCGGCTATTTGTCAAAGCGTCAAGCCCAAGCGCAAGCGAACCGGATAGTCCTGCATTATCACCTAGTCCTGGCGATACGATATAGTCTTCAATGTTGTGCAATATTTCCGCTGCCTGCACGTAACCATTCAAAGCGCGTTTCACTTCGGCGTGAATAAGCGGGAACAGCTGCAATTGATGCATAACGCCGCCGCCCAAAATGATTTTGCGAGGCGACAGCAGCAAAATGCTGCCCGCTACAGCCTGTGCGATATAAAAAGCTTCCATCTCCCACGCCTTATGCTCCGGTGGAAGCTCTACTGCCTTCACGCCCCAGCGCTTCTCAATAGCAGGACCTGCCGCTACGCCTTCCAGACAGTCACCATGATAAGGACAGAAACCATCATACGTATCCTCAGGATGACGGCGGGTCAAAATATGTCCGCCCTCCGGGTGCACAAGTCCGTGGACCAGCTTGCCCTCCGAATAAACGCCTACGCCTACGCCGGTGCCAATCGTATAATAAATGCAGCTGTCCAATCCTTTGGCAGCACCCCACACCGCTTCTCCATAAGCAGCAGCGTTAACATCCGTATCCCAGCCATAAGGCACGTCATAGTGCGCTTTCAATGCGCCAAGAAAATCGAAATTCCCCCAGCCTGGTTTAGGCGTCGTCGTAACAAAACCATATTGCGGGCTGGATTTATCAATATTAATCGGACCGAATGTGCCGACGCCAATAGCCTCGACCTGCTTGTCCTTGAAATAGTCGACTACATTCGCCATCGTTATTTCTGGTTTTTCCGTCGGAAAGCTTACGCGATCCTCAATGACGCCATGCTCATTGCCAACGCCACACACAAATTTTGTACCGCCTGCCTCAATTGCCCCAATACGCACGATAATCCCTGCTTTCTATTCCTATGATCTAACAGAAATATACCATGCTGGGCAGCTAAGTGCCACCGTATATGCAAGAAAGCCTGCCTGATGTCTAGCTGCTTCAGAACAGACTCCTGCGCTTGTAGCGGGGAACCGCCTTTTTCGTAAAACGGTTGGCATAGGAGGAAGCGGCATAAGAATCCGGCTTGACGCGCGCAGCATAGGTTCCCATTCCCTGCACCCGCTCTACCATCTCCTGTACATAAAGCGAAGTTTCATTAACTGAAGGCACCGTTCCGGCATCAATATCAATGAAATGCGCCAGTGATGCCCCTTGATACACATAGGGCAGCAGCAAATCCTCCATTCGCTGCAGCACGCCATCCATGAAATAATATGCAACCTCCTGCGACAATACCGTCTCAAGCGTCAGCTTTTCTCTGAGCTTCATCATTTCCCTAGGAACAACCGTTTGGCGGTAGCAGGCCCAGGCCCCTTTTCCAATTCTGCGAATGACAACTCCCGTAACAAACTTCGTATACCCCCGAAATACTTGACTGTCCGTCCCCACTACAAAATGATACGAAGCATGCACATCTCCAGCAATAAAGCTGCAAATCCGCTCACTCACATCCTGAAAGGTTAAGCGGCTTTCGGTCACATTTTGGAACGATAATCCCTCTGGTATAATCAGCTGCTGATTGCTTCCCACTATGGATACGATCGCAAATTCCTCCCCGTGTGATAAGGTGAAACGGCCGAAAGCCGTCCCCTGGCTTCGATACCCGGGCTCCTTTTAATACCTATGCAAACAGTACCGCAAAATAGTATTCACCATCCGTTCAATAAGTTGGACATGTCAGCTCTAATTAAAAATTTTGTAAATCCGATATAATAAGTAGTTAACCATATATAAATGGCAAAAAAAGCCGCAAGGGGGAAATAAGTGAATACAGCTCTTAAAATCCGATTCATCATTCTTACTGTCATCATTGTTGCTTTAATCGCTACTGGCTGCACAACTAAAGCTGCTACCACAGAGCCTGCAGCAACAGAAAATGGGCAAAAAACGCTTAAGGTTTATTGGTGGGGCAATGACGGGAGGCGTGAAAGAACGCTTAAAGTCATTGATTTATTTGAAAAGCAATATCCAGATATAAAAATTGAACCGGTAGATGTACCAAATGCTGATTATTGGACGCTGCTCGCTATGACAGCAGCTGATCAAGACTTCCCAGATGTCATTCAAATGGATTACAAATATATTGATGAGTATGCCAAGCGCAAGCTGATTTTGCCGCTGGATGATTTGGCTGCCTCCGGCAAGCTTGATCTTTCCGATCTGGACGCAAGCTCGCGCACGACAGGAACGATAGACGACAAGCTTTACGGCGTCGTTACTGGTATAAATGCCTTAAGCATGATGTACAATCCGGAAATATTCGAGAAAGCTGGCATTCCTGTTCCAGAAGCAGGCTATACGTATGAAGATTTCATTCAAACAGCCCGCGACCTTAAGGAAAAAATCAGTGACCCGAACTTTGTCCCGATCGGTACGGAGTCGCTCGACTTTTCCTATTACCTCAGACAGCGGGGAGCAAGCTACTATTCCCAGAACGGCAGCTCGCTTGGCTACGATAAGGATGAATATTTATCCGACTTCTTCACATTGGAGAAAATGCTTATTGATGACGGCCTAATGGCAAGCGCAGCAACTCTCAAAGACCGCTCAGCTGACAAGGATTCGCTTATCGTCAATCAGCTTGCTGCTTTCCATAGGCTGACGAGCAATAACGTCGTCTCCTTTACGGACCTGTCAGGCACAGCATTAAAGCTGCTGCCGCTTCCAGCCTTTAAAGGCGGCTCTGAAGGCAACTACGTTAAGCCTTCGATGTATTTCTCGATCTCTGCCTATACGAAGTTGCAGGATGAAGCGGCTTTGTTCGTTGACTTTTTCTTCAACAATTTTGAAGCGAATGATATTTTGCTTGGCGAGCGCGGTGTTCCCGCCACAGCTAAGGTACGCGAGCATCTGCTCAGTACGATGAAAGAAACCGATAAAGAGCAGTATATTTATATGGATGAAGTTGAGAAAAATTCTAGCCCGCTTGATCCGCCTGTTCCCCTAACTTCGACCAGCATCAACACATTGTTCACCAAAATCAGAAATCAAACGCTGCTTGGGCAAATTACGCCGGTTGAAGCCGCAAAACAATTCCGGGACGGTGCGAACGAAATTTTCGCAGATGCCGCTTCTTAGGCGGAAAGGACAATAACTGATGAAACTAACGATTAGTAAAAAACTTTACGGCGGCTTTTTCTCGATTCTGCTGCTGCTCGTTGTTATCGCCTCTCTTAACTATGTGGAAATTGGCTCGATTAACAGCACCTATCAGAAGCTGCTGCAAGAACGCGCCCATAGCGTCAGTCTGGTTAAGGATTTAAGTCTCTCTATTAAAAATGAAAACTTGAGCATTACAGGCTATCTTCTGATGAATGACGAGGCGGAAATCGATGCCTACCGTGATTCCGTTCGCCGTTATAATGAAGTCAGCCAGCAGCTGCAGGGCATGACAAACGATTCAGACGACTGGCTGCTGCTGCAAGGACTCGATTTGCTCCAACAAAGCTATACGAGCAACGCCGAGGAAATGATTGAATTCAAGAAACAAAATAAAGTAGAGGATTATATGCGCCTCGCCGCCAAAAACGAACCAATTATCAGCAAGTTTATGGAAACAGCGGATCGCTTCGTTCTGGAGCAAGAAGAGGTGCTTCGTCTAAGCTCGGAAGAAACGTCGGCCAAAGTGGCCAGCACCAAGCTGATGGTTCTCATTATTTCATTAATTTCGATTGTGGCCGGGATAGCTATTGCTTATTTCATTAGCCGGATGATTACGGTGCCCATTGTTCGAATTACTGCCGTCGCTGAACGTATTGCGAATGGGGATTTGACAAGCGAAGCCGTTAAGGTGAAAAATCGCGATGAATTAGGTGTATTAGCTGCATCCTTTAATGCGATGTCGCAAAATTTGCGCAATCTGATTGAGCAAGTTTCACAAAATGCGCTGCAAGTTGCAGCCTCGTCCGAGCAGTTAACTGCCGGGGCTGAACAGACGACTAAAGCAACCGAGCAGGTCGTTGAAATTATTGAGCAGGTAGCTGGCGGCTCCGAGCAGCAAATTAGAGTCGTTCAGGAGAGCGTAGCTTTTGTGAACAATATGTCAGTGGAGGCGAGCGGCATTGCGGCGAGCGCCCTTCAGGTTTCGGAAAAATCGCGTGCAGCCGCTCAGACTGCTGTAGATGGAACGGTCGCGGTGCAATCCGCTGTCGAGCAAATGGGCCATATTCAGTCCACGGTGCAAAATATTGCGGAGGACGTTAGCATTTTAGGCTCACGCTCCGATGAAATTGGCAAAATCGTCGAGGTAATCGCTGGTATTGCCCAGCAGACGAATCTGCTGGCGCTTAACGCCGCGATTGAAGCTGCACGCGCGGGAGAAGCAGGACGCGGCTTTGCTGTCGTCTCCGCAGAGGTTCGCAAGCTGGCTGAGCAGTCGACCCAGTCCAGCCAGCAAATTGCAGTGCTGGTCCGCTCCATTCAGTCGGATACCGAGCGTACCGTTAAGTCCGTTTATGACGGCAAGGAGGTCGTACAAGCAGGTATTGCTGCGGTATCTGCTGCTGGTGAGTCCTTTAACAACATTAAGCAAGCCGTAAATTCCGTGACCTTGCAAATCCACTCCGTATCCGAAGCCTCGCAGCAAATGTCCGAGGATACGAATAAGCTGGCGGCGTCCCTGCAAGGGGTAGCCGAGGTTGCAGAAGAAACGTCCTCCGGCGCAATAAGCGTATCGGCCGCAACCGAGCAGCAGCTGGCTACGATGGAGGAAATAACCTCCTCGTCCCAAGCGCTGGCTAAAATGTCAGAAGAGCTGCTGCAATTTGTTAAGGATGTTAAGCTATAGAGGTTAAGGGTAAAAAATTGCCGCGTTTGATTTTCCGACAAGCGCGAGAAAAATCGAACACCTTCAAGAACATGCTTCTATATCGTAAGATGTAGGAGCTGTTCTTGAAGGTGTTTTTGTATCTATATTCAAATATGATTAAAATATAAATAACCAGCCGCTGGTTGGATCACCGACGACTGGTTATTAGAAACTTACAAGTTATGTTGTCCCTGTCTCGAAAACAGGGAATATTGTACAAGAAAGATTCCAACCTTTTTATTAAGCGCCTAACTATTCATAATTCATAAACAAATTTATTATAAGCATAATAACTAAATAAGTGAATGCCAATGAGAGAACTAGCTTTAAAAGAATACTTTTTTTTCCTTTTCTATCTTTATATTTATATTCTTTTCTTAATTTAATAAGAGAAGTCGTAATAATAACAACCATGAATAAAGGCATTACATAAGGTACGATTACATTCCACATATTAATCACCTATTTCTTATTGAGGCTCAATGTCAAAAACAAAAGCCCATGTGATTCCTACATAAACACCTGTGTTATATGCATTATTTGCTGATATTCTGGCAGCCATTAGGCCAAAATAAGCTGCTGTTATACCCGGCGGAATAGCAGGAAGACCACCATAATAAGCTGCTACTGCTGCTACTCCTCCAGAAACAGATGAAACAGCAAACAAATCGCCCGATACTTTAATAGCTAAACAACTACTAAGCTTTTACTACTTTTTTCAATTAAGAATAAAAAGGATGCCTAAAAACTATGCGTATTCTGAACGAATGCGCTCAATATAGCTTTTGGAAAACGCCATTTGCTCCTCGCTCGCCGTCTCCATAATAATATGAACGCCCGGCTTGTACTTATTAAGCAAGCGCATATAAAGGCTGTAATTCATTTCGCCATAGCCCGCCGGAACCGTCTGCAGCTCTCCATTCGCATCGGGTTTACGATCCTTCGCATGAGCGCCTATGATTCGGTCGCCAAGCAGGGCAAACGCTTCTTCAATAACTTCATCCTGACGGGCAAAGTTTTCTGTCGTCAGCAAATTGCCCGGATCGATTACGACGCCAACATGCGAGGACGGGATCTGTTGCAGAAAAGCATGCAGCTCCGCCGCCGTGCCAATCAAATGACCGCTGGCTGCCTCGATGCCAATGAATACGCCCCATTTTTCCGCTTCCTCTATTAGCTCCTGAACCGTCGATTTTAGCGTCTTCCAGTCCTGCTCGGTATAAACGCCATCCGGATGGGTTCCCGTCTCAAAAGCAACCATAGGCGCGCCGAGCAGACGTGCGTAGCGAATCAGCTCCTTAAACCGCTCTATATTTTCGCGAAGCTTCTGCTCATCGCGCTCAAAGAAATGCAAATAGCAGCCAAGCACGGAGATCGACACGCCTTGTTTGCGAAGCTCCTCCGCTATCGACATCGCGAGCCCCGGAGTCAGCTTGCCCGGTTTATTAAAATCGACATCATTAATAGCCTTCCACATCGCCAGCTGGATATGGCCAAATCCTGCAGCGCCCACCTTCTCAGCCAGCTCCCTGTAAGACAAGCTCCCAAATAAATGTGCTAATACGCCTACGGACATTTCCTTCACCCTTTCTTTTTTCGCAACAACAAGGTTATGTAATTGCGCCTCAATTCAGTATAACGAAACAAACCGATGTACAGGCGTTAAGCAGCCTAATATAACGGTTAATTGAACATTTTCACCTGATTTATGACGGCTAGCCCGTCCAATATGATGACGCTTACTTTTCAAGCTCGCCTATTGACTTTAACGCAGCCTGCAAAGTCTGTCAATTGCCAGAAGCCGACACTTTCCTAAGCACGTTTTTCAGCATATAATAGAAGCAAGTGCTTTGAAACACCCGGCACCACATAGCAGCAAACAGGAGGCAAACAATTATGGCAATGAGCACAGCGAAGAAAGCAAGACAGAAGCTCGCACAACGAGGCTTAATGAATCCCGAGCAGCTGCGGGGAAGCTGGAATGGCGTGAAGCCTGGCGAACGAAAAACCCCTACTCTGCAAGAGCGAGTAAATAAACTGCATACGAAGCACAAAAGGAATCACGCCGGCAGAAGCGATGATTCCTTTTGTATTTATTGCGCCTAACAAGCAAACGCGCTATACGTCTTTATTTGTATTTTTTCCAGTCGCCCGGCTTGCTGTTATTGAGCAAATACTCCATATCGTTTTCCAGCCGCTTCTGCTCCTGCTTCCGCGCTTCATCCGCCTTCTGGGCGGCATCCTGCTTCTTCTGCTCCTCCGCTGCCTTCAGCGCATTCGACTGCTCCTTGAGCTTGCTCAGCACATCAGCACTCAGCAAATCCTTCAAGGTCGCCTGCTGGCTATCTGCCGCGGCCGCTTTCGGCTTGCTCGCTTGCGTTGCTGCCTGCCGATTTTTTTTCGCCATCCGTAACACCTCTATTTCCATGGTCAGAAGCTGCGAGGAAATTAGCGGTACTTTATTTCCTCGCAGTCTCATAGCCTTTCATTGTCGTTTATTATAGCATGATTTGGGCAAAATGAAAGACGCCCCTCGCCGCATGGCAGCGGGTTGGAGCGCCTTTTGCTTACCTGCTTGCAGCAGGCTGCTTTTATTATTAGTAAGAGTAGTTGCCCATTTCGGAAAAGCCTGCAATTAGAGCAGCACCGAATACTAAGAAAAAGAAAATGTATAAAACGATACCGATAGCAGCCCATAACAATGAAGCCTTAGCATAGTTTGACTTGCTGATTTTTGCATTGCCGCCAAAAGCCCAGACGAACAGCATAATAATGTTCACGAGTGGAATAGCGCAAAGCAGAATAGTAATCATCCACTCTTTAAAGCTTACCGGCTCCGCCAAATGGTTTTGTTGTTGGTAGCCATTCTGATTCTGATATTGTTGTTCCATGACCTTTCACTTCTCCCTCTAATTATCTAATGAAATTTTCTCTTGCTCTGTACATGTTAACGAGGAAAGCGACATATTTCAACATACTTTTGGATTATTTTCCATTTGCCATATAGATCTAAATAACTAAAAAACGCAATATTCATTACGAAATACCTATATTCCATTTTGGATTAGTCTTCTTGCTATGTTAAAATGATGTAGGTGCCCTCTCCGGCTCCATGTACTACAATCTTCGTTACCCAAACTGGAGGTCGATTAAACATGGCAAACCAAACTGGCACAATCGTTCAGCAATCTTTGCATGCATTATCAGGTGACTCCACCTTTTTGTCCGATTTACAAGGAAAGCATCGCGATCAGGCTTTCCTCTCTTTAGCTGCTATTTTATCCACGCCAAACAAGGTGAATAAAGCCTTTTTACGCATTACGATGGATGATGGCGACGTCGTTCGCATACCGGCCTATCGCATCCAGCATAATGATACACTTGGACCATACAAAGGCGGCATTCGCTTCCACGAATCCGTAAATGAAGAAGAGGTTACCAATCTGGCAGCCTTGATGACGCTCAAAAATGCGCTTCACGACGTTCCGTTCGGCGGTGGCAAGGGCGGCGTCGGTATTAATCCGCGCAACTATTCAGCGAAAGAGCTATACATTATATGCAAAAAATATGTCCAATATTTTACCGATATTCTCGGCCCAGAAAAGGATATTCCCGCACCCGACATGGGAACTGGTGAACGCGAGATGGACTGGATGATGGCCGAATATAAAAATATTCATCCCGGCAAACCGTATCTCGGCAGCTTTACTGGAAAAAGCGTCATTAACGGCGGCTCCTTAGGACGCCGGGAAGCGACAGGCAAGGGCGTTTATTTCACATTCCGCTATATGCTGCATGATTTTATTAAAGTGCATCGCGGCTATTTGACCAACAGCTCTAATCCATTTGCTGAAAATGTTCTCGCCCAAGCGGAAAAATCGCTTTCCATCGCCGTTCAAGGCTTCGGTAATGTTGGCTCCATCGTAGCATTGGAAGCGCATAAATGTACCTATCTTAACAACAAGGTCGTGGCGGTCAGCGACCGCAATGTAACGCTTTACAATGCCGACGGCTTATCGATTCCGGCACTAATTGACTACGCCAATCGCCATCAAGGCGATTTGCCTAAGACGAAGGAAGATCTCGCAGAGCTTGAGCTCAAAGCAGACATTTTGGAACGTGAGGAAGTGCTGTATCTGGATGTCGATGTGCTCGTGCTGGCCGCGCTAGAGGAGCAGGTACGCGAAGATAACGTAGCTAAAGTGAAGGCCAAGATCATCGTCGAAGGGGCAAATGCGCCAATAACCGGCGAAGCCGACCAGAAGCTTTCCGAGAACGGCGTTATTATTATTCCCGATATTCTTGCCAATGCCGGCGGCGTTATCGTCTCTTATTTCGAGTGGCTTCAAGGCCGTGAAACGCAATATTTGACGGAAGAGCAGGTGCATCGCATGCTGTTTGAGAAAATGCAAAGCACACTCGGCTCTATTTTGCCTTCCTTCTTCAGCGCCACTTACACGCTGCGGCAAAATTGCTATAATCATTCGGTGATGAAGCTGTCAACGGTTCTGTACCGCCAAGGCAAGCTATATTAGAGACTTGGCCGAGGGAACCTAACCGCTATCATGCGCGAATCAGGCAGAACAACGAAAAACAGGCCCGAAGCTGCATCGTGCAGCTCCGAGCCTGTTTTTCACGCTTATTTTTCACATCTTAAAACGCCCAGTTGCCTTTACGGAATACAGGAACGACGGTGCCATCGGCTTGAATGCCATCAATATCCATATCGGCAGAGCCGATCATGAAATCATTATGGGTCAGGCTCGCATTAACGCCGTTTGCTTCCAGCTCCTCTGGCGACATCTTCTTGCCGCCTTCAATATTGAAGGCATAGCCGCTGCCGATGGCCAAGTGGTTCGAAGCATTTTCGTCAAACAGCGTATTATAGAACAAAATGTTGGACTCCGATATTGGGGAATGGTGCGGCACCAGCGCAACCTCTCCCAAATAACGCGCACCCTCATCCGTATCAATCAGCTTTTGCAAAATCGCTTCGCCTTCCTCCGCCTCGGCCTTCACAATGCGGCCGTTCTCGAAGGTCAGCTTAAAGCGGTCAATAATGTTGCCACCGTAGCTGAGCGGCTTTGTGCTCGATACATAGCCATTAACGCCCGTTTTCAGCGGCACTGTGAATACTTCTTCCGTCGGCATATTCGCCATAAACGGAATGTTTTGCTCGTTCTCGCTGCCGGCAGCGACCCATAGATGCTTGTCATGCAGCTCAATGGTCAAATCTGTGCCCGGAGCGGTGTAATGCAGCTTTTTAAAATGATAGCTGTTCAGCGCCTCTCCCTTGCTTCCAAGCGCTCTGTTATGCTCCTGCCAAGCCGCAACCGGATCTTCTGCATGCAGGCGCACCGCTTTAAAGATCGCTTCCCATAGCAGCGCGACTGCTTGCTCGCCCTCAGCCTCCGGGAACACTTTCTTCGCCCAGTCCTTGGCGGCTGCCGCAACGACCGTCCAGCTCACTTTGTCCGCTTGAATCGCTCTGCGGAATTCCTTCAGCCCTGCTCCAGCCGCCTTCTGGTAGTTGGAAATACGCTGCGTGTCGACACCCTTCAGCAAATCTGGACTGGAGGATACGATTGAAATAAAGGCGGCGCCCTTATCAACAAACTCCTGGCGCTTCGCCGTTTCCCATTGCGGGAAATGCTCGAAAATTTCAGCGCCCGCTTTTTCATATTTCAATCGGGATAACTGGTCATCCGTCCAATCAATATGTACATTGCTTGCTCCAGCTGAATAAGCCTTCTCTGCAACGAGACGCACTAGAGGCGCTGCCTCAATCGCTCCCGTTACGAATACCGCCTGCCCCTGCTGGACATTCACACCTATTTTCACAATAATCTCAGCATATTTCTCCAATTGAACAGCTAATGTATCGCTCATTCCAAGTCTCCTTTATCTCTATAAAATAAATCTTGCTGCATTCCATTTACTTCCTTACATCCATATTATAGCCGATCTGCAGGGAAAACAAGCCCGATCTGGCTGCGCGCCTCATCCAGCACCTCAAGTACAGCAAGCGAGTTCGCAAGCGAATTAATGTCTGATTCATGCTCGCCGCTTTGAATGAGCCGAATAAACGCCTCAGCCTCATACACCATCACATTATCTGCCTGCGGCACCGTCAGCTCCTCCACATCGCCATTGCGGTATTCGATGCGCACCTGATTCGGGTAGCTAATATTTTCAATAATCATATTGCCCGCTTCGCCTTGAATTTCTGCTGGAAGCTGGGAATTGGAAATTTTGGAGTGTTGCACGGCCGCATCCATTCCATCATATTGCAGCAGCAGACTGCCCTTGCCGTCCACACCAGACTCCAGCATAACGGCACTTGCTTTTACCTTATTCGGCTTGCCGAACAATGAGACCAGCGGGTAAACGCTGTAAATGCCAATGTCCATCAGCGAGCCATTCGAAAACTCCGGCTTGAACGCGTTCATGACATTGCCTTCCTTGTACGCATCATAACGCGAAGAATATTGACAATAGGATGCAAAATAACCCCGGATCGCCCCCAGCTTAGGCAGGTGCTCGCGAATAACTGCAAAATTCGGCACGAACGTCGATTTCATTGCCTCCATAAGCAGCACATTATTGTCTTTCGCCGCTGCGATCATCTCCCGCATTTCCCGGGAGTTTGAAGCAATAGGCTTCTCACAAAGCACATGCTTGCCATGCTTCATACAGGTGATCGCATGCTGAGCATGGTGCGAGGTGGGACTTGCGATATATACAGCGTCCACCTGATCACTCTTTGCCATTTCCTCCAAATCCGTGAACGTATGCGGAACCTTATATTTGCTCGCAAATTCTGCCGCCCGCTCGGACGTTCGCGAATACACGGCCGCTAAAGCAAAGTTCTCCAGCCCGCGTGCCGCTTCGATAAAAGAATCTGTAATTTTGTTAGTCCCAATTATGCCAAAACGTATCATTAGCTTTTCCTCACTATCTCATCTTGATTTGTTCCTCTTATTCTACCACTACAGCCAACGAAAAAAAATAAAAGCCGACTGCCCGCGCATCCATCTGCACGAACTGTCGACTTTCTAAAGTGTGGCATCCAGCCTGCGCATCGGCTTTGCCTTTCAATCACGAGCTCAAATACCGATCGGTACGACATACAGCCCCGTATCGCTTTCTTGCTTAAGCATAACATCAACCTGATACGTTTCTTTTACGATCTCCTTCGTAATTACGGCCTCCGGCGTACCGCTCGCTACAATTTCGCCCGCTTTCATCACGATAATCCGGTCGCTGTAGCGAATGGCTTGATTAATGTCATGGAGTACCATGACGATAGTCATGTCATGCTCCCGATTTAATGCCTTTACCAGCTCCAGTATTTCAATCTGGTAATACATATCGAGGAAGGTCGTCGGCTCATCCAGAAACAAGATCGGCGTTTGTTGCGCCAATGCCATCGCAATCCATACCCGCTGCTTCTCGCCGCCAGAAAGCTGATTGAGCCGCTGGGTGCGCTTCTGCTGCAGATTGGTCGAGGTCAGAGCCTCTTCAATCGCCTTCTCGTCCTCTTCATTCGGCTGTCCGAGGAAGCTGCGATGCGGCAGCCGGCCATAGCTGACGAGCCGCTCCACCGTTAAATCATAAGGCGCCTCATTTTGCTGATGCACGACCGCAAGCTTTTTAGCAAGCTCCTTTGGCTTGATTTGCGCGAGCGACTTGCCATCAAGCAGCACCTCACCGTGAGCGGGTGTATAATTTTGCGATAAAATACCGAGCAGCGTCGACTTGCCGCAGCCATTCGGACCGATAATCGTCGTTATTTTTCCCGTTTCAATTTTATCGCTGATGTTTTTAAGCTGGTCTGTCTTTTTGTCATAGGAGAACGTCACCTGTTTAATTTCCATATACGCGCTCACTCCTTCTAAGCATAAAGATGAGGAATGGCCCGCCGATAATCGTCATAATGATCGAAGCCGGAATTTCCGTCGGTGCGAGCACCGTCCGTCCGAGCGTATCCGCTGCTAAAATGAGCAGGGCGCCGCCCAGTGCCGAAAACGGAATAAGCACCTTATGATCGGAGCCAACCAAGGTACGCGCAATATGCGGAACGAGCAGGCCGACGAAAGCAATTAAGCCGCCAATGGCTGTTGCTACAGATGCGAGCAGCACCGCGACGACCGAGATCAGCAGCCGCGCACGCGTTACCCGCAGCCCGAGATTTTTCGCTGTTTTATCCTGCAAGCTGAGCATGTTGCACCATGAACTTAGCAGCAAGGAAAGCAGCAGGCCAATAAGGCCATATAGCCCGATAATTTGCACATCCGTCCATGTCTTCATGGTGAAAATCGATGAAATCGCTTGATTGACGCTCGTAACCGCGTAGCTGCCGCGATAATTAAACGATTGCCCGAGCCCCGTAAATGTCGCATTAATCGCAATCCCGACGAGAATGAGCCGCAGCGGGCTAAGTCCAGACTTCCAAGACAGCGCATAAACGAGGTAGCAGGCTAGTGCACCACCGAAAAAGGAAAACAGCGGCATCCAGAAAAACAGCCCTGGAAAAATCGTCACAACGGTTAGCGATACTAGCCCTGCGCCCGATGAAATCCCAATTACGCCAGCATCTGCGAGCGGATTTTTCATCACGGCCTGAAGCAGCACGCCGGAAACGGCAAGCGCCGCTCCTGTAAGCAGGGAGACGAGGATACGCGGGAATCGCAAATCTTTTATAACCTCAACCTGATCGTTCGTTCCTGAAAATAACCCCTGCACCAAATCCAAAATGCCTACTTTAATACTCCCGGTCATCGCCGAATAAATAATAGCAGCCACCAGCAAAGCGATAACAACAACAAAACTGCCTACCTTTTTAATCATGACCAACGTCCTTTATAAAAAGTTCCCGAGCCGAGCCGCATCAAGCTAAGCTATATTAGCTTATGGATAGAGCATCCCCATCAAAGTGTCGATAGCATCTACAGCGTATAAATTACCCGTCGTTCCGAATAATGCTTCTTCCAAATCATATACTCGGCCGTTTTGTACGGCGCTGAAATGCTTCCAAATATCGTTTTTCTGGAATTCCTTATCGAACATTTTCACAACTTCCTCCGGCATGCCATGGGCGGCACGCAGGATCACATCCGGATTCGACTGCTGCAAATATTCTGTATTGGAAGCCAAAAACTCTACACTTTCACCTTGCACAATGTTGACGCCGCCAGCAAGCCGAACCAAATCACCGATGTACGAATGCTCAGTCGCAACAAGATAGCTGCCAGGCACCCCTAGCAAAATCAATACGCTTGGCTTTTTCTTCTCAGCGGTAGCTGCATGAATGTCTGCAACCTTCTGCTCGAACTTATCGATGATGGCTTGCGCTTGTACTTGCTTATTGTACGTCTCGCCCAGTTTTTCAAGAGCATCATTCATGCTTTCCACACTCGTAAGGTTGAGAAAATCAGCCTGCATCCCCGCCGCTTCAAAAACCGGCTTCAGGTCATACTCCAGCGTCGTCACCGACAATATTTCGGTTGGCTTGAGCGATTTGACGAGCTCCATATCTGGGCTCATCGGATTGCCTATCCTTGTCACTTGGTCATAGCGGGCAGGCAGCGTCTTTGAGCTGGTGGGCACGCCGACAAGCTCAACTTCAAGCGCATCAAGCATTTGCGTAATCGCGACGGTCGTCGATACGACGCGCTGCTCTGCTGCAGGAGAAGCAGCCGGCTCGGCCGCATTCTTCGCCTGTTCCGCTTGCTCGGCCTGTGCGGAGTGGCCAGCCCCCTGCTGCTCTGCAGCAGGGTCCGTTCCTGTCGCCGAGCAGGCGGCTAATAGAAGCAGGGCTAGCAATCCGAGCAGCCCAAGCATTTTGCCAAAAGCGTTATTCATCCGTTGATCTAACTCCCTTCATGAGAACATGACAAGGATACCGGTCTCCCGGCATCCTTGTCAGTTTTGCTTCACTTGTGTATGGAGCCCTAGCAGCAGCCTATGTCGTTTCCAGAAGCTTCATGATCAGCGTCAATGCTTCTGCTCTTGTTGCATGAGCAAGCGGCTCAAATTTGTTGTCGCCTTTGCCTTGAACATAACCGGCTTTTGCAGCAGCGGCAATGTCATTTTTCGCCCAATCCGGAATCGAGGCTGCATCTGCAAAGCTAAGCTCGTTCGTCTCATCAATATCGAGCTTAGCTGCTCTTACGATAATGGAGGCCAGCTCCGAACGGGTAATTTCTCTACTCGGAAGGAACGTTCCGTTCGCATAGCCAGAGATTAAGCCTGCTTTCGCAGCACGGTCAATATGCGTCTTCGCCCAAGCTGGAATTAGCTTGCTGTCATTGAATGTCGCACTTGTCGATCCGTCCGTGAGTTTCAATGCACGGCTGATCAGAACAGCGAACTCAGCACGAGTCACAACGCCATTCGGACGGAATTTGCCATCGGAATAACCTTTAACGATACCAAGCTCCAGCGCTTTTTCAATGGATGCTATTGCCCAGTGGCCTTGAATATCCTTGAAGTCCGTTACAACAGGCTCATTGAGGTCATCTTTGCCGGCATTCGGATCTGTCCCTTCAACGACTTCTACATCGCCTACACCAGGTGCTACAGAACCGGATGTTGATACAAGAGTTTCAGGTTTAAACTTAATTTGAATATCATATTCGTGGTGATAGTTCACTTCTGGCCAATCAATTTTAACCCAGCCATCAATCGTGCTGTTAAGGTTCGGAACATTGAAGTAAACAACCCGCGTGTTATTTACCGTATCTCTGCTTTCGACACTAACATTATTGTTATTAAATTTGAGCCCTGTAATTTCCTTGTCCTTCGTAAGCGTCATATAGAATGTTTTTGTGCTGCCCGAAACTTTCAGCAATCCTGGGGAGACTACGTAGCCCTGCATAACGGACTCATTTTCCGTGTCGTATTTTTTAATTTCATATTGCAGGAAGTAGTTTCCATTCGCCAGTTGACCTGGAACCGTCGTATTTGGCAATTCGACAACAGGAGCATCAGCTGTTTTCGTAATATCGGTAAACTGAACCGCATATTCCACATCCGTTATTGCTCCGCTAACTCCAAGCACAAGTGAATACGTGTCCGTCAGATTTGGAACAGTGAATTTAACAGGCGTACCAGCTACAATTGCCGCCAAAAATACAGCGTTTGTAAGCGAAGCGGCATTGTTTGCTCCGCCAGTCGAGCCTATAGGGAACATTTCTGCTCCTGTTGCATTATTTTTCAGCTTCTTAATCGTTACTCCCGCTTTAGGAGTGAAGCTAATCACGCTGCTTCCGCCACTGAACGTCAAAACTCCTGAGGCTTCCAAATGATCAGAAATGCCTTCATCAGAAGATTTAAGCACCAGGCTGTAAGTGCCATTGCTTAGAACTTTTGCAGCTTTAAACGCAGTAACCGCCTGTTCCAGAGCAGAGCTTCCGTCTTTTACTTGTGCTTCAGTTGCTACCGGATTCGTTGTGATAGCTTTAGCTGCATTGATTGCCGTTTGCAACTTCGTTTTTGCCTCTGCAGGGTATTTATCAATTACTGTTCCCTCAGCTGCTTCATCGTGCAATTTTTGGGCCGCAGTTATGCCTGCTTTCAAAGCTGTAGCATCACCCGTACCAAAGCTCAAGCGAATATTGTGATCCGCCTCATAAGGCTGTCCTGTTCTTGGATCTTTAACCAATGGCATAGAAATATGAACCTGAGCGTCCAGCAGCGCCGTCAAATCACTCACCTTGAACTTAACTACTCTTGTATTAGCCGCTGTATCTGTACTTACAATCGTAGAATCAACTAGTACGCCGTTTTCCTTAACTTTGAAGGCTGTAACGATACTGCTATCTTTGATCGTAAAGCTTACATATGTGGAACCATCAAATGAAGTTACGTTCGCCGGTTTCAGGAAGTAGCTATCCATGCTGGAGAATGCCTGATTAGTTGCATGTAGCGCTGCATAATTAATTTGACGGTTCGCTGATGCTTTAAATGCCGTCACTGCCTGCTCCAGTGCTGTGTTGGCACTGATTAATTGCGGTCTTGTCGCCGATAATTGCTCAGCTTTCGCCGTAGCAGCCTCAATAGCAGTAAGAAGCGCTGCTTTGGTGTTGTTATCGTATTGACCAGCTTCTGTACCGACAGTCGCTTGATCATGTACCAATTGGGCTTCTTCTATTGTCGCGTTTAACGTCTTAAACTGTTCTGAGTTATAGCTGAAATAGACGGATTTCGTTACTGAATCCGTTTTGTAGACCAGGTACGAAAGTCCTTGGAATGTAATATCCGTTGCATTATCATTTCTCACTGCCACCTGATAGATCGTATTGTCTGCATCAGACAAGCTGTTCACTTTATAAAATGGCGGGGAGATGGTAGTCGAAAATCCGCCGTTTCTCGATGGGGAAGAAGCTTTCAAAGCAGACTCGTCAACCGCTGTTTTAAACGAAATATTGGCAACTGTATGTTTGACCATACCTTGCAGCAACGTAATTTGCGAAGCAAAATCTCCTGCAAACTCCGAAATTTCAGCATCGCTTGCAAGGGAGTTCAGAACAATGAGATCGATAACCTGCGCATTGTAGCGGCTGCCTTTTACGAATGCCTCCTCCGTTTGCAAGGCAAGTACGGCATCATTGACTTGTTTTTGGGTAGCATCCTTGTTAAAAGCCCAGCCATTCGCCGTATTAATAGCGTTTTGCATACGTAGTTCATAATTAAATGGATACTCGCCATCGCTTACAATGCTTGTTCCACCTCCATTATCTGCCGTTCCGGAATTTTTAACCGTAGCAGCAAATGCCCCTGCATCTGTTATAGCTTGGAACAAGGCAATTTTGCTGACGCTAATCCGTCCAGCCTCATACTCTTTTTTAGCCTCATTTAGAATGGCGTAGGCCGCTTTAATCAGCTCAATATTTCCGCCAGCAGATGCAGCGATACCCTCTGCCAATTGAATGGCATTATAAAGCTTAGTTTTGGAGCTAGCTGGATAGAAGCCATCTCCTGTACCTTCATAAGTGCTTTCATAGACGGATTTCGTAACCGTAAAAAGCTCATTCAGCTTTTCAAGTGTTACCGTTTCACTACCGCTGCCATTGTCACCGCCGCCATCTACTGGACCAGTAGGAAGCGTTGTTGTATCCAAATCGAGCTGCAGATTGTACCAGCTATCATAGCTTGCAGCCGGTATAACAATATGCACCAGTACATCCTGACGCTGGCTCAAATCGGCTATATCGATTCGCGCTTTAACAGAATCCGGGTTCGTTCCATCACCAAGCAAGACCGGCGTTACTGCTTTATAACCATCCATGCCTGTAATCGTTTGACCATTTACTGCTGCTTTCGCTTGCCCTTCCATTCGTGCAGAAAAATGTTTAAATGCTGTATAGTTAAAAAATTCATTTTCAAATTGAGCCTTACCATCTTTAACAATTAATTTACCTGTATTAGGTACGACAACCATCGATTCTAAAATCGAGGTTTCATTGGTGTTATCTTTCAAATAACGAAAGTTGATTGGATATTCTCCGTCCGGCACCGTTGTAGTTGCCGCTTGAGCAATCGGACCTATGCTTGCTACTTGCAGCATTAACACGAATGCCAGAAGCAATGCTACCACTTTTGTATATTGCTTTTTCACCCTACTTACTCTCCTTTTAACAGTTCATTTATTTCCGCTATCTCTGTGTCTTGCTTACTAGGCACTGTAACTCCCTAACATGCTGATTCACCCGGCAAAAGAACGGTCTGTATAAATCAGACCGTTCTTAGTACTCTATCTTTGTTTAATTAGTGCAAATGATCTTACAGATCCCATCCGAATTTGATGTCATGAACAGTGTTGTAGCCATTAGGGTAGCCTGGGAATGGCGGCACTGTAACATGGATTTTAGCAACTGTATCAGCATTTAAATTATTTACTTCGAAAGTAAATTCTTTATCACCGTTTGCAAGCGTAGTTGCAGAAACAACCGTGTAAGTAGCACCGCCGTCATTGGAAATGCTCAGCGAGTTGATGTAGCTGCCGCCAGCAAAGGACAATGTAACTGTTTTATTATCTGATGCAAGGCTTGCAGGGCTGTTTGCATATGCATTAGCATAAGAAACTGTGCCGTCTGGTTTCAAAACAGTAAAGCTCAGTGAAGTTGCCGCAAAAGCGGAACCTACTTGAACAACTAGTGCAACAGCCATAACCAGCAGCATCAAAGGCATCATTTTTTTGAACGATTTAATCATAATTATAAACACTCCCTATTATTAGTTTTTGGTTTTGTTCTTACGATAAAAATACATAGCAGCTCCTGCTAAAATAACGATAGCAACAACCGCGAGTGGCGTCGCCCAATGATTGGAGCGCTCTTGAAGCGGTTCTACCTCTGCCGCAGCTTCTACAGAAACGGTATCAGCGACATTAGCCTTGCCAGCATCCTCAGCCGTTACTTCGGCCTCCGTTGTACTGGCAGCTTCAACAGACTTGTCTGTTCCCGCTCCCAATACTGCCTTCTCCGCTTCCTCTGGTGAAGCAGTTGCCTCCTCTGCAGAAGCAGCTGCATCAGTTAACGCTTCCGGCGTCTCTACAGCTTCAGGAGATGCGCTTGCTGCTGCCTCCGCAGGCTCTGTCGATGATGGGGTAGCGCTTTCCACTACACTGTTGTCAGCTGTGCCTTTTTCTTCAGCAGCAGTTGGCGTTGCTTGAGCAGAAGCCTTTGGTATAGCTGCTGCCCCAGTATTTCCATCCTTAGCAGGCGCCTTGGTCGCTTTCGGGGAAGCAGTCGCCTTAGGAGTCGGTGTGGCAGTCGGCTTTGTTTCCGCAGACGCTGCAGGTTTAGGAGTGGTCTCCGCTGTCGCAGGAGTTTCTGCCTTGCTTACAAGCTTCAGGCTATTCGCATCAAACACAAAACGTATAGTGTAGTCATGATCATAATCAATATCTGGAACTGTGACATGAATTTTAGACAGCATCGCTTGGGACAAATCGTCTACGCTGAACTGCACAACCCGCGTATCATTAGCCTTACTGCTGCTGATAACCTTCGTGTTCACGTAACCTCCACCGCCAGGAACTTTAAACTCTGTTACCCAAGCACTATGATTAATTTGCAGCTGCACTGTTATTTTTCCGTTTTCAACGATAACCTTGGCAGGCTTTTCCCAATAATCATTTGCCATAGATGCCGATTCGTCTTCAGCTTTCTTGATGACATAATCAATCGTATATGTACCGTCTACCATGCTCTGCGCATAGGCCGCCGGCGCTGCAAGAAGAATCATAAAACAAATAATTAAGAATGCTGATATTGGGAGTTTACGAATGAAGTCTTTCTCCTCCTCTCCTGTCGTATGGAAAAAAATAGTTTAGAAAAGGTAGACAACAATCAAGTTAATGATTATCATTATCAATTGAGTGTCAAAAAAAATACCTTCTCTTCCCCTTTCCTAAGTCTGCTCATCATGCCCTTCACAGCTCTTTAGGATGTCTAGCAAATGGTTTCTCAGCTGCCCGACAACTTGATATTAACGTAACTGTATTAATTTTGTCAATCACTTATTTTAATATTTTTTTGTTTTATTTTTCTTTATATGATTTTAAAGCTTTAGATATGATTTATATTTCACTGATAAAATATAATTATTTTCTATTTTCACATTAAAATACGATAATCAAATTTTTAAAAGAATGAATTTAATTTTTCAATGCCAATATTATTTTTTCTATATATTGGTTATTTCTTATTGACATTGATTATCATTTACAATATCATTATTTTAATAATAATAATCATTATCAGATCGGATTGGGAGGATTATATGAAAATTTTATACCCTGCGATGCTGGCTCTGCTTCTCTTAGCTGCAGCAGGTTGCTCGCAAACTGTTGATTCGAACGCTGCACAAGGGGTTACGAGCAATGCTGAAAAACAGAATGCCGTAGCCATAACCGATTTTGCAGGAAGGCAATTAACATTTGCTGCTGTCCCATCGCATATTGTAGCGTTAAGCAATGGAGAAGCCGATATTATTTATGCCCTCGGGGGAACTCTCGTCGGCAGGCCAACCTCCTCCGTTCCATTAAGCAACGAAGAAGCAGAGGCAGTAGAACAAATCGGATCTACCCACGAGGTTGATCTGGAGAAAATCGCGTTTTTGAAAGCGGATGTCGTGCTGGGCAACAATCCTATGAATACGAAGGATATCCCCACTATAGAGAGCATTGGAGCCAAGATGGTGCTTTCCTCAGCCAATTCTATAGACGATATTAAAAAGCAGATTACGCTGCTAGGCCAGCTTCTGCAAAAGCAGTCGCGCGCTGAAGAGCTTATTGCCGAAATTGATAACAAGCTCAGCCAAATTGCTGCAAGTGCCAGCACGAACAAGACGCGAGCTCTATTAGTATACGGCGCTCCTGGTACCTTTATGGCTGCACTGCCCAACTCCCTCAGCGGCAATATTTTGGAGATGGCAGGCGGGGAAAATATTGCTTCCGACTACGAAGCACTTCAAAGCTATCCACAATATGCCCAGCTCAACTCAGAAAGAATTGTTCAGTCCAATCCGCAAGTTGTCATGATTATGACGCATGGCAATCCGGATCAGGTAAAGGATGCCTTTCTTAAGGAAATGCAAAGCAATGCTGCCTGGAATGGACTAGATGCTGTAAAAAACAATGCTATCGAAGTGCTGCCTGCCGACCTGTTCGGCACAAACCCGGGGACCCGTATAACAGATGCGCTCACCCTTATGATTGAAATGCTAGATCGAGAGAAGAAGCAGCCATGAATAAAACAGAGCGAAGCCGCCGGCGCAAATGGTCTATCATAATTGCGCCTATTATTTTGCTGCTCGTTACTTATTTCGGTCTCGTTTACGGCTCTGTCCCTATTACGTTAAAAGAGATTGGCCAGGTACTCACTTCCGATGCCGATCCCCGTTACGAAACCATTATTATGAATTTAAGAATGCCGCGTGTCATTATTGGCCTGCTGGTAGGTGCTTGCTTAGCTGCATCAGGCGCTCTTCTACAAGGTGTAATGCGCAATCCTCTGGCGGACCCCGGCATTATCGGGGTTTCCGCTGGCGGCGGCCTTGCAGCTGTTATCACAATGGTTGTTCTTCCGCAGCTTGGCTATATGCTGCCAATAGCAGCCTTTTTAGGCGCGAGCATTACTTGCTTGCTGATCTATTTGAGCGCATGGGACAAAGGGACCTCGCCTATCAAAATCGTGCTAGCAGGTGTAGCCATTAATGCACTGCTCGGAGCTGTAACAAATGGACTTATGGTCGTCTATAGCGACCGTGTCCAATCGGTTCTACCTTGGCTTGCAGGTGGGCTGAACGGAAGAAGCTGGAGCCATCTCTCCTTCATGGCACCTTATGCCATAGTAGGCCTGCTGCTCTGCTTCCTAGCCATTAAGCCTGCCAATGTGCTGCTGCTTGGCGATGACTCCGCCCAACTGCTTGGCCAAAAAGTTCAGATCCAGCGCTTCCTGCTCATTATTTTGGCTGCACTGTTAGCCGGAGCTGCCGTCAGCGTAGCTGGATTAATTGGTTTTGTTGGCCTTGTCGTCCCACATGCCGTTCGTTTAATTATCGGAGACGACTATCGCTTTCTCCTGCCGCTTTCTATCGTCGGTGGAGCATCGTTAGTCGTTTTAGCAGATACATTCGCACGTACCTGGTTTGATCCGATTGAGCTTCCTGTAGGCATTCTTCTCGCCTGTCTAGGGGCACCATTCTTTCTTTATTTATTACGTAAAAAGGGGGCAATACGATGAATGCTGCTATCAATATCGAAAATGTAGGCTTATCCGTCGGCGCGTTCGAAATGGAAGATGCCAACATGATTATTCCTTCAGGAAAAATCACGGCCATTGTTGGTCCTAATGGATCAGGCAAATCCACGATGCTGAAGGTCATTACCAAGCTGCTTACGCCAGATAAGGGCGAAGTCTTTATTAATCAGAAGCCGCTTAAAAGCTACAAATCCAAAGATTTTGCCAAAGATATCGCAATGCTTACGCAATCCAAAGAAATGATTCCCGACCTAACGGTACGTGAACTCGTCTCCTTTGGACGTTCGCCTCACAAGCCTATGTTCAAAAACAAAATGACTTACGAAGATAATGACATCATAGATTGGGCACTAACCATTACCGGCACTAAGCGTTACCAGCACCAAATGTTTTACACTCTATCTGGAGGTGAACAGCAAAAAGCACGAATCGCCATGGCGTTAGCACAAAAAACGAATATTCTTCTGCTCGACGAGCCTACTACTTATCTCGATATTGCCCATCAATTCGATGTGATGGAGATGCTGCAGCAGATTAATCGGGATCATCAGATTACAATTGTTATGGTTTTACATGACCTCCAACAAGCAGCTGCATACTGTGACCATATGATTGCTATGAAACGCGGATTAATTGCCATGACAGGGGAACCACAAACTGTACTAACTTCCGAGTTTTTAAAAGATGTGTATAACATGGATGCCCGTATCAAATTTGATGAAGGTTATCCCCTTATTATCCCGAATCCAAGAAAAAATCAGGAGGACACTAAAATGATTATTGTTACGAATGCATCCCATATTACAAAAGGCAATGCCCACAAGCTGATTGAACGCTTTGATCGCGTTGGCGATGTAGAAAAAGCAGAGGGCTTCCTTGGCCTTGAGGTTTTGTTGACAGAGAAAACGAAAGACTACGAGGAGGTATCCATTGTTACACGCTGGAATACGAAAGAGGATTTCAATGCTTGGACTCGCAGCGACGCTTTCCGTGAAGCTCATTCCCGTCGCGGGGGAACACCGGACTACATCATCTCCAATACGATTACATTTTACGAAGTCAAAGTCATCAGGAACCCCATTTCTGCGGTTAACTAATCTGCTACTTTAATCCTGTTGTATTCCTATAAAAAAAGAAGCTTGCAGAGCCACTTTTCATGTGGAACTGCAAGCTTCTTTCATATGTATAAGCTATCGCTCTTATGTGTCGTTTCCAAATAAAAAAGCCTGCTCTTGCGCTCCAATTGCTGAGCAAGTTCAGACATACTGTAAATCATATAATGGTCGGGACGACACGATTTGAACATGCGACCCCCTGGTCCCAAACCAGGTGCTCTACCAAGCTGAGCTACGTCCCGAAATAAAAATGGAGCGGACGACGAGATTCGAACTCGCGACCCTCGCCTTGGCAAGGCGATGCTCTACCACTGAGCCACGTCCGCAAAAAAATATGGTGCGGTCGAGAGGACTCGAACCTCCACGGCTGTTACACCACTAGAACCTGAATCTAGCGCGTCTGCCAATTCCGCCACGACCGCATATTTTTTTTGAAAAAGATGGTGCCGTCGAGAGGACTTGAACCCCCAACCTACTGATTACAAGTCAGTTGCTCTACCAGTTGAGCTACAACGGCACATAATGAAAGAATGGCGGAGCTGACGAGATTCGAACTCGCGGTCTCCTGCGTGACAGGCAGGCATGTTAGGCCTCTACACCACAGCTCCGTATTCAAAATCATAATGGTGGAGGCTGAGGGGATCGAACCCCCGACCCTCTGCTTGTAAGGCAGATGCTCTCCCAGCTGAGCTAAGCCTCCGAAAATGGTATGGTGACCCGTAGGGGACTCGAACCCCTGTTACCTCCGTGAAAGGGAGGTGTCTTAACCACTTGACCAACGGGCCATGATCACGTTTAAAACCAATCAATGTGTGTTGCACATTGAAAACTGGATGCGAAAGACAAGTCATGAAACATTTAGCGTGTTGTTTAGGATAAGCCCTCGACCGATTAGTATTCGTCAGCTGCACGCATTGCTGCGCTTCCACCCCGAACCTATCAACCTCGTCGTCTTCAAGGGGTCTTACTAAATTGGGAAATCTCATCTTGAGGGGGGCTTCGCGCTTAGATGCTTTCAGCGCTTATCCCGTCCGTACTTGGCTACCCAGCGGTGCTCCTGGCGGAACAACTGGTACACCAGCGGTACGTCCATCCCGGTCCTCTCGTACTAAGGACAGCTCCTCTCAAATTTCCTGCGCCCGCGACAGATAGGGACCGAACTGTCTCACGACGTTCTGAACCCAGCTCGCGTACCGCTTTAATGGGCGAACAGCCCAACCCTTGGGACCTACTTCAGCCCCAGGATGCGATGAGCCGACATCGAGGTGCCAAACCTCCCCGTCGATGTGGACTCTTGGGGGAGATAAGCCTGTTATCCCCAGGGTAGCTTTTATCCGTTGAGCGATGGCCCTTCCATTCGGTACCACCGGATCACTAAGCCCGACTTTCGTCCCTGCTCGACTTGTAGGTCTCGCAGTCAAGCTCCCTTATGCCTTTGCACTCTCCGAATGATTTCCAACCATTCTGAGGGAACCTTTGGGCGCCTCCGTTACATTTTAGGAGGCGACCGCCCCAGTCAAACTGTCCACCTGACACGGTCCCCGAACCAGTTTCATGGTCCTAGGTTAGAACTCCGATACGATCAGGGTGGTATCCCAACGTCGCCTTCACACAAGCTGGCGCTCATGCTTCAATGGCTCCCACCTATCCTGTACAGATCGTACCAAAGTTCAATATCAAGTTACAGTAAAGCTCCATGGGGTCTTTCCGTCTTGTCGCGGGTAACCTGCATCTTCACAGGTATTAAAATTTCACCGGATCTCTCGTTGAGACAGCGCCCAAGTCGTTACGCCATTCGTGCGGGTCAGAATTTACCTGACAAGGAATTTCGCTACCTTAGGACCGTTATAGTTACGGCCGCCGTTTACTGGGGCTTCGGTTCACAGCTTCGGATTGCTCCTAACCGCTCCCCTTAACCTTCCAGCACCGGGCAGGCGTCAGCCCGTATACTTCGCCTTACGGCTTCGCACAGACCTGTGTTTTTGCTAAACAGTCGCTTGGGCCTTTTCACTGCGACCCCCTCGGGCTATTCACCCTACC